>CAZPRW010000009.1:0-16079 GCA_964589405.1 uncultured Opitutales bacterium
TAAATTTTTCATAATGCCTTTCCTGCTACCAGCGCATTCGGATTACGTTCAATATAATCAAGCAACACACGTAATGACCGCAATGTCTTAACACATTGCCGCAAACAATTATCTAATGACTGCCGTGTGTCAGAATCAAATGCAAGAACATCAGAAATTGCACTCATCGCATCATTGATTGATGAAAAATCAACACTATCAATCTTTTTATTTACATTGTCTAATACTGATATGATTTTTTTTGAAATTTTTTCAAATTCTACTCGCGATAACCGTTTCATAACAGCATCGAAGCTCTCTTTAAATTCATCCAAGCCATTAGCTACTGTTGGCATCTGTCTCAATTGACGTATGGCAATTTCCTGAACATGTCGTACTTGATCATTTTTTTCATAATCCAAGCCAACATATAATTTTCCAGTAACAATACTTTCCATCGATAATTTTGCTGCTAACCCTCGACTGATTTGCTCATGATAAAATAGTTCATAGTCATCAACACGTATCCGATTCCCGCGTACTGTTTGAAATAAATTTGCATCAATACTGAATAAAACAGCAGCGCTCGCTTCATCAGTATCATCATCATATATGATCTCTATTGACTCAACCGTACCAACACGAACACCCTTAAATTTTACTGGAGCACCAACATCTAATCCATTTAGCGAGGCATCAAAAAATGCATAAAAATTTATTTTTTTAGCAAAAATATTTCCCTTCGAAAATAACAACACTGCCGCTATCAACAATAACAACCCAAGACCAACAAAAGAACCGATTAACATTGTATTTGCTTTACGTGCCACTATCAACCTCTTCGGATGCAAAATCCAAATAAATAACAACAAAAATACCAGAATTTTTTCTAAAACAGCACCATATTAATAGCTGCAATTAGCCCAGCACAGTCATTTGTATTCAACTAAAACATCATTAACTGCCGACACATCGATTTTTTTTATACGTGATAGATTGTTTGCAAATTTTTCTTTCAATAAAAACTCTAACCTCAGTAATTGCAAGTTAGGATCTCGTGGGCTCATTACGACAGACATTCCATTTTTCATCCGCAATACAATCCTTGACCACACAGCACCTTGTCGCGAATCGTAATTTCGAAGATCAATATATTTAATATTTTTCAAAATGTCAGGATATTCTTCATGCAATACTGTCAACAAATCGCCAATTAAATTAATTCCTTTTATTGGCAAAAATGGGAATTTACTCATACCGCTTTTTTTCAGCGCTACATCAACCGGCATGATAGAATTGTATTCACTAATGTCGAAATATACAGGACGAAAAAGATGGCCATCTAAACGATCGATCAAAAATAATTCCTGTTTGCCATCTCTGCTTGCAAGCACCTTCAGTATTGGCTGCCGTTCTTCTATTTTTATAAACAATGTATCTGGATATCGTTTTTCTATACTCGCTCTTCGAATTTGAGGAACCTGTTCAAGCTTTTTTTGAATATCAATTATGTTCAATTTAAACAAATCAACATGCTTTTTTATTGATAAATTATGAACCAACCAATCTGAAGTAATTTTCCCATCAGTTGAAAATAATATTTTTTTTAGCTCATTCCTGCTACTTGTAGAAAACTTATTTCCAATATTAAAATCAACGCTGCTCAACACATATATTGCAAGCGAACAAACAATACAAATGATCAAAACAATGACTATTTTGAAACATCGTTTGTATTTTGATTTCCTGCTCATTGATTATAATATTTCGATTTGCACGGACTGATTACATTATCTTATTATTTTTTTCAAGTTAAATCATGAATTGACTAATTCATCACAGATTGTACTCAATTGCGACATGCAAACAGAACAAAATGATCGTCGTGTATGTGTAATAACTGGAGCTGGCCGTGGCATTGGCCGAGCAATAGCATATAAATTAGCAGCAGAAGGACATCATATCATTTGCATTAGTCGTTCTGAAAATAGCTGTGGATCGTTGTCAAACGAACTCCAACAAAACGGATATTCTTCGGAATATATTGCTGTCGATGTTTCAAAAGAAGAACAAGTAATATCGGCGTGTACACAAATATTATCCGACCATAAGACTGTTGACATATTGGTAAATAACGCAGGAATAACAAAAGATAATGTACTGTTACGCATGTCAACAGATGATTGGAATGATGTCATAACAACAAATTTAAGTAGTAGTTTTTTTTGGATAAAAAATTTATTGCATCCTATGATAAAACAACGCTGGGGCAGAATCGTCAATATGGCATCTGTTGTGGGGATTGTAGGAAATTTTGGACAAGCGAATTATGCTGCTGCCAAGGCAGGGCTGATCGGAATGACAAAATCGATCGCTCGCGAAGTAGCATCTCGGAATATTACAGTCAATGCAATCGCTCCAGGATTTATTCAAACCGACATGACGAATGCATTGGGAGAAAATATCGTTGATGATATTAAAAAAACAATACCAATGAAATCACTAGGAACGCCAGATGATGTGGCATCTGCTGTACAATTTTTATGTTCCGATGATGCAAGATATATTACAGGACATGTACTGAATGTCGATGGCGGGATGGCCATGTAAAAAAGACTTGCATACAAATGAAGCTTTGTTTTGATGCGGAAAAAGATAGATTTTATGGCAAACACTAACATAGAAGAAAGAGTAAAAAAAATCATTATCGACCAACTTGATGTCAATGCAGAACAAGTAACTCCTGAGGCATCTTTCTTGGATGATTTGGGGGCTGACTCATTGGATACCGTTGAATTGGTAATGGCATTTGAAGAAGAGTTCAAAGATGAAATCAAAGGAGAAATCCCAGAGGCTGAAGCAGAGAAAATGCGCACAGTAAAGGATGTCATCGATTTTATTAATAAAAAAATTGCTGGAGAATAATATACTCTAGCAGATTCCACTTCCGAATTATATTATCATGACGACGGCACGAGAAATGAATCAATATGGCAACCGTGTGGTAGTTACGGGCATTGGTCTCGTTACACCACTTGGAGTCGGTGTAGAAAAAACATGGAAACATCTCGTTGCCGGAGAAAGTGGAATAACTGGCGTCACATCATTCAATTCTGAAGGATATTCCTGCCGTGTCGCTGGTGAAGTGAAAGATTTTAAAGCAACTGATTTTACTGACAATAAAAGTGCCAAACGCAATGATAAATATGCATTGTATGCAGTTGCAGCGGCCAAACTTGCCAATGATGATGCTGGCCTAGATGCTGACATTAGAAACAATCCACGAATTGGTGTGATTATTGGGTCTGGAATTGGCGGAATGTCGACGATACATGAGCAAACATTAGCGTTTCACACGAAGGGACATCGTTATGTATCGCCATTCATGATTCCATCACTAATAGCGAACATTGCTTCTGGATTTGTTGCGATTGAATTAGGACTGAAGGGTCCGAATTTCGGAGCAATCAGTGCGTGTGCGACTGGATCACATTCTATAGGAGAAGCATTCAATCTACTGAAACTAGGAAAAGCTGATATGATGTTTGCGGGTGGTAGTGAAGCAGCGGTGACACCACTTAGCTTTGCTGGATTTTGCTCAATGCGTGCTATGTCGACATCATACAACGATACTCCAGAAACAGCTAGTCGACCATTCGATGCTACACGCGATGGTTTTGTCATGGGGGATGGTGCTGGCGTTTTAGTCCTTGAAACATTGGATCATGCCATGGCACGTGGCGCCAAAATTTATTGCGAAATCATAGGATATTCTGCAACATGCGATGCACATCATATAACAGCTCCATGCCAAGATGGCGATGGATTGATCAGGTGCTATAAAGAATTACTCAATGAGACGGGTGTATCACCGGACAAAGTTGATTATATCAATGCGCATGGAACATCAACTGTATATAATGACCGTGCAGAAACCGCGGCAATAAAATCTGTATTTGGCGACCATGCGTACAAACTACATATAAGTTCTACTAAAGGCGCTACAGGTCATTTATTGGGAGCAGCTGGTGCGATCGAAGCAGCTGTTTGCGCGAAAACAATCGCAACTAGCATTATTCCACCAACAATAAATTATCATAATCCAGACCCAGATTGCGACTTGAATTATACACCGAATGAGCATATCAAAGCTGATGTAGAATTTGCAATCAGTGAAAATATGGGCTTTGGTGGCCAAAATGCAGCAGTTATGTTCAAGAAATTTGTCGCATAGAGACAATCCGGCCAACGACACATTTATTTAATTTTTATATCTGCGCACAGATTTTTGCGTTTTTGCTAATCTATTTCAATGGAAGTAGTTATCTGCAATTGTCACTTTTAAACAAAAATAAGACACGTCGCAACAAATTTACTTCATGCTGCATAATAAATTCTTAAATTTTATTTTTTGCTAAAAGACATGAAATCAGTCATGCGGTCCTTATTACATTATCTGTATGTAAACGTTTATATGTAACTATCTTTTCGCACACGCTGTCTAGCATTTGAATTCTTCATCACACTTAAACAAAAAAAGGGACATTATTGCTAACGTCCCATCAAAAACTTTTAAAAATTGCAATTTATCAAAAATTGTAACTCATACCAACTGCACCCATAATGTCGTAATAATCATTTGCAAATGAAGCTTTAACATCGGCATTAAGATCAATTGATTCCGACACAGCAGAAGTCACTCCAAGGCTGACATTAATATATGAGCTTGGCTCACTAGTTCTCCGCAACATAAAACCAGCATTTGTGTCTTCCTTCACTCTGACATTGATATTTGTGCAAGCATCTGGTTTGCTCATGACATCTGCAAAGGTCACAGAACTATACATCTTGACGGGAATTGATCTTACACAACAATCATATGTCCCATAAACACCTACTTCTCCAATCAAAGTCTTATCAAACTGTCCACTAACTTGCAAATATGACAATGCTACCAATGGACCAAAAACAAATTTTTCATTCTTATACAGCTTATAACGAACATCTCCTGTTCCACAGATCGAATATCCGTTGCTATGTTTAATTGGAATTTGACCACCAACCGTATCACCTTCGACAGTCGCACTACCATCCAAATTGCAATCACAATGTGAGCAACTTCCACACAATACCACAGAAACTACAAAATTCTCATCAACATAACAACCAAATGCACCAATTACTCCACTACGAAAATTCCCATTATCAGAAACATCAATATTCAATTGTTCATGTTGCTCATCTAGTTCCATAGTACCAGATATTATCCCATTTCGTTTACAATCAGCATCTCTATAACCAGCAAATGCTCCTAACGTTAAATTTTCATTGCATGATTATTCATATCCTAGGACAAGTCCAAAATTATCAGACCTGTCATATATTTTGTCAGTACCTTTATCAAATTTGTGATGTCCTCCTGTAAAAACAATAAATGCATGTCCATCTTTTGTCTTAACAACATCAGATTCTTCTGATTGCTTTTCTATACGGTACTGTCGACTTATGATATTATCATTGCAATCCAACAACTGATTTCGTGCACTCAATCCTTGATAATAATCAGTGCACCACGCTCCAAGATCGGAACTAAATGCCACCGTCAACCCAAAAATAGAAGCTAGAACTAGTCTACTTCCACCCAATGCCTTATTTATTTTTTGCTTTAATGCAAATAAAGCGCGCTGCGGGAGTTTACAAGACTTAAACAGACTGTCAATTAATTCTTTATTGCAATAATTCTCGCGACATAAAATTTTACCGCAATATCTTCGCAAAGATCAATAAGCTAAATTGAAACGTGACTTGAATCTAAAAAAACAAGCTAGAAAATTTTGTCAGCCCACAGCGTTTTCTGTCTGCATTTCAATCAATCGTTTCATCTCTACACTATATTCCATCGGAAATTCACGAACAAGATCGTTTATAAACCCATTTACACTGAGACTGATTGCATGATTCCTTGGAATACCACGTTGTTGCATATAAAAAATCTGCTCATCATTGATTTTTGACACGCTCGCTTCATGCTCGACAACGTTTTTTTGGCCAGTTACATTGATTTTCGGAAATGTCGATGTTTTACTATTATTATTAATCAATAACGCATCGCAACATGTCTTATTTTTACACCCTGTCAAACCATCAGCAACATGAACCAGTCCACGATAAGAGGCCATGCCTCCTCCAAATGAGACAGATTTCGACACAATATTCGATGTTGTATTATTTGCCATATGCACCATCTTACCACCAGTATCCTGAACCTGACCATCAGACGCTACAGCAATAGATAATACTTCCCCACGTGAATATTCTCCCATCAAATAAATCGCAGGATATTTCATCGTACACCGTGACCCAATATTGCAATCGATCCATTTTATTTCGGCATTTTCATAGGCCATACCGCGTTTAGCAACCAAATTATATACATTATTCGACCAATTTTGCACAGTAACATACTGTATTTTTGCATTCTTCAATGCGATAATTTCAACAACGGCTGCATGCAATGTCGATGTTTCAAATTTCGGAGCTGTACATCCTTCCAAATATGTCACCTCTGCTCCCTCATCAACTACAATCAATGTACGCTCAAATTGTCCAAAATTTTCTGAATTTATTCTGAAATATGCCTGCAATGGTTGTTTTACTTTTACACCTTTTGGAACATAAATAAAGCTACCACCACTAAACACTGCGCTGTTTAATGCACTAAACTTATTGTCATTTACTGGAACAACGGTAGAAAAATATTTTCGAAAAATATCACCGTATTTATTTAGACCGTCAGTGGAATTAACAAAGATTACTCCTTGTTTTCCTATAGATTCTTGCATGCGAGAATATGCTGCTTCACTGTCAAATTGCGCCTCAACGCCTGCTAAAAATTTACGTTCTTTTTCAGGAACACCAAGACGCTCAAATGTCTCTTTTACACTATCTGGAACACTATCCCAATCTGTCTTTGGCAATTGATCATTTGCCAAATAATATCGAATATTACTATAATCTAATGATGCTATATCATCTGTCATCGCCCATGATGGCAACGATATTTTATGAAATTGTCTTAATGCATCATGGCGAAAAGACCGTATCCAATCAGCATCATGTTTGACATCAGCAATGTAGTCTACAGTATCGCTGGTTAAACCGACACCGGCATCATATTTATAGTCTACATCATAACGAAAATTCGCATCGTTTATGGATTTATGTAAGTTTTCGTTCATAGTTTATGCATCATTATGGTCAAAACCATCATACCCAGATCGCTCTAATTGTTCAATAATTTCAATACCGCCGCTTTTAACAATGATACCATTAGAAACAACATGCACTTTATCAGGACGAATATACTCCAACAATTTATTATAATGCGTTATAATAAGTGCAGAAAAAGTATCATTTCGCATAGAATTAATCGCCTGCGACACTATTTTTAATGCATCAATATCCAATCCACTATCTGTCTCATCAAGAACAACAAAACTCGGTTGCAACATTAACATTTGTAATACTTCACAACGCTTCTTTTCACCGCCTGAAAACCCATCATTCAACGAACGACCAGTAAAGTTTCTATCCATATTCAACATATCTAAATATTCATATAGACGTTTATAAAATTCGATCGCATTAAATGATTTTCCTGGCTCCATTCTCGCTTGTAAAGCCGCACGAATAAAATTTGCTACACTAACCCCTGGAACTTCTACAGGATTTTGAAATGCTAAAAAAAATCCTTCACGAGAAATTTCATCCGATGACATCCCAACAATGTTTTTACCGTTAAAAACTATTTCACCATCAAGAATGTTATATCCAGGACATCCGGCAATAGATTTTGCCAATGAACTTTTTCCAGCACCATTCTTCCCGACCAAAGCATGAACTTCTCCAGAAGGAACTTTCAATGAAAAATTATGCAATATTTCACGACCTGCCACCTCTAAAGTAACATGGTTAATGTCAAGTGCACTCATTTGCAAGCGGTGACTAATGATATCATACCAAAATGCAATATTTTTGGGAAACAACTCACAACAACAACCGCTTTGTAATATAATGTTGCACTTTAAGAAAAAATTATAGATTCTCGCTTCACAGGTGATTGTATTTATAACAGTTTCAGTGCTATTGATTGGGTTTTTGATGTTGACGCTTGGAGCCAAAGTATTGTGCGACGCTGCCATACAACTATCATCACTATTTAAAATTAATAGTGCACTCGCAGGAATATTTCTTGTATCAATCGGAACAGCAGCACCAGATTGTATGTCAGCATTAATAGGAATTATTGAGCAACAACCCGATATATCTATAGGAAATATTCTTGGCAGTAATTTTACCAACCTCACATTAGGACTTGGAATAGCAGGAATTATTGCACCGTTCAAATGTGATAATACAATGTCGAAAGTGGAAATGCCATTATTAGCATTATTGACATTATTTTTTGTCATGTGCTGCTGGGATGGAAAATTGACACGTATAGAAGGCTGCGCTTTTATTGCGAGCCTATTAATATATATCTTCTATTACTTATGCAATAATCGACAATCTCAACAATCAATCGATTGTTCTACGATTTGTTCATGCAATAAATCATGGTCGATTAAAAAAAGCATTGCATTGTTTATCATTTCTGCAGCATCATTAGCATTTGGAGCACATTTTGTAGTAACATCATGTTGCAGAATAGCAGATTGGTTAGGTGTTTCAAAAACATTTATAGGATTTTCATTATTGGCATTCGGAACGAGCGCACCAGAAATATTTGTAGTGACAACAGCAGCCTTGAGAAAACAACATACAATATGTTCTGGAAATATAATTGGATCGAACCTTATTAATTTAATGTGTGTAGCAGGACTATGTTCAGTAATTCATCCATTTAATTTCGACAAAACATTATTCTCAACAGAAGCATTGTCATTATTATTTATAACATTTTTATGTTACTATATTTTCAAGAAACGGCCAACATTTTCTAGATTGTCCGGCATCATATTCGTAGCTACATACTGCATCACGATGTTTCTTGTAAAGAAATAAACCAAACACCTTGTATTTTCCTTGCCAAAGCAAGGCATGACAACATTCTTTACGAACCGATAACATATAAATTTTCTCATGCACCTGTTTAAATATAATAATTTACAATGCATTGCTAATGAATCCCGTGGAATTGTATTAGATGCCATAAAAGCAGCAAATTCCGGACATCTTGGCATGCCAATGGGATGTGCTGAGATCGGGGCAGCATTGTTCGGAAAATTATTAAAATATGACCCTATCAATCCATCATGGATAAATCGCGATAGATTTGTATTGTCAGCAGGCCATGGCAGCATGTTTTTATATACATGGTTACATCTTGCAGGATACAATATTTCATTAGATGATATTAAAAATTTCCGCAAAACTGGCAGCACAACGAATGGACATCCCGAATTCAATAAAGAATTAGGAATAGAGTGTACCAGTGGACCACTTGGACAAGGTATAGCAAATGCAGTAGGAATGGCAATCGTTAGGGAAAAGCATGCAACAAAGTTTAACAAACCAAACGCCGCAATAATCGATTACAATGTTGTGTGTTTGTGCGGAGATGGATGTTTGCAAGAAGGTGTCGCTATTGAAGCATGTTCATTGGCAGGACATTGGAAATTAAAAAATTTGATTATTATTCTTGATGCCAATGAGACAACATTAGATGCTAGTCTGTCAAAATCACAATCAGAAAATATATCGAAAAAATTCCATGCAATGGGATTTGAAGTGTTTAAAACTGATGGGAATAATATCAATAAATTTATAAAAACATTCGAAAAAGCAAAAAAATCCACCAAACAATCTCCAAAATTAATCATAGCAAAAACTGTAATTGGGAAACATATCCCCAATATTGAAAACACCAACAAAGCACATGGGACAGCTGGGTTAAAATTTATTGATGAAACTAAACAGTCTCTAAATTTGCCACGTTCAGAATTTTTTATTTCAGAACAGACAAAACAATTTTTTAAAGATCATCGACAACATTGTCATGAAACATTTCTAAAATGGAAGGATTTATACCAATCTATTTTTGATGAACGAAATCATAGCATCGGTAAAAAAGAAATAAATTGGGACAATATTCCATCATGCAATGATACGATATCTACACGTGTTGCCGCTGGGAAAATATTACAACATATTGCTAATGAAAATGACAATATAATATCTGGTAGTGCAGATTTATTTTCATCAAATAATAATTATATATTGGATGGCGGTGATTTTTCTGACACAAATCTAGCCGGGAAAAATATATTTTTTGGAATCAGAGAACATGCCATGGCGGCAATTAATAATGGCATCGCATATGATGGAACATTCATTCCTATTTCAGCAACATTTTTAGTATTTTCAGATTATATGCGTGCTGCAATTCGTGTAGCTGCACTGGCCAAATTGCATGTAATATTCTGGCTGACACATGATTCTATAGCAGTTGGAGAAGATGGCCCGACACACCAACCAGTAGAAACAATAGCATCATTACGATGCATTCCTAACATTGATGTTGTTCGACCTGCTAATTACGAAGAAACAGTTGGTGCATTAAAATTGGCAATAAAAAATAAAAATCGGCCGACAGCATTAATATTATCCAGGCAAAATATACCACATGTCGACATTCCTAACGAAGATATACGTAATAATGTATCGTATGGAGCATATATTGCCAAACACGAAACAATGCCATTAAAAGCAATCATCTTGTCATCTGGCAGTGAATTATCAATAGCACTTGATGTCTCAAAAGAAATGCCTAATGTGCGCGTAGTGTCTATGCCTTGTATGGAAGCATTTGAACGACAATCTGATGATTACAAAGAAAAAATATTGCCACAAAATTGTACGATAAGGATATCAATAGAAGCAGGTATTTCCATGCCATGGTATCGGTATTTAGGAACAAAAGGTACCGCTATCAGTGTAGAAAACTTTGGATTTAGTGGACGTCCTGAAGATTTGATGCAACATTTCGGAATCACAAAAGAAAACTTAAAAACTATAGTTGATCAAAAATTAGCACAGACTATATCATGAAAATTTTAAAAAAAATATTACTAGCATGCTTTATTATCATGTTGATATTCGCTGGCATTGTTCGTACACCATTCGCACAACGAGGAATAATAACACATTTTTTAAAAAAATATTTCCATGAAGTATATTTGGACAAGGTTTCCATTGGACTAACATCTGCCAATGTAAGAAAAATATCATTGTCGACACAAACAATAGACATAAAATTGGACAATGCGAATATTTCATGGTCATTTCATGATTTATTATTCGCAAAAAAATTAACAATCAATGATATTGATTTAAATGAATTGATTGTAAGCTATCACAATACTCAATGGCAACCATCAACGAACGATACAATTTTATCGAAAAAATTAGATCCAAAGTATGGAGTTCAGATAGAACAAGCGCAATTACGTTTAAAACAGATTGATCAATTACTGGCTCAATATATCAATCCGCGAATACCACCAAAGATTACAATAAAACATATTAAAACAACTGGAATTTTTGACATTAATGAGATATTAGTAGCTGATGTCACAGTAGAATGTGGTCCAATAGCTCCAATGACCAAAACGACCGCTACGATCGACGCAGATATTTCAATAGAAAACAAACAACCAATTTCAGCAACATTCGATGGCACCATTCAATTTTCACAAACGGAAGACGGCACAATAAATGATTTATCACTCAAAACACGATGCGACCTTCTAGACAACCATTCCATATTACAAAAATCACTCAATAGCACATTAACATTTTCTAACTCAACATCAGATAAATCATTATCTATTACAATTGATGGCGTAGAAGATAATAAAGCGCTATTATCCCTCGCAGCAGACTTCATGCAATCAACCAATGTCTTAAAAATAAAATGCTCTCACAATTTTGACATTGCTACGTTGAGTCCATTATTCCCATTACAAGAATTACCACGTTTAGAGTCAAATCTTGCCATTGATGGCGAAATAAACTTAAAATCATTTGAAGGGGCCGTTAAATGCACTATAGATACGGTATTGTCCAAAAACATAATAAATATGTTTGTGCCAGAAATATGTTCTGACATCAGTTTTTCCAGTGATCTTTCATTTTTAATATCAGACCATAATATTAGACTGCATTCTCTTGAGGGAGTGATAAATTCATCAGATGATGCAATTAAAGTATTATTTTTTACACCATCAGAAATCATCATATTGAATCAATCGCAGGGACTTGTTCTCGCTCAAAATATAAAAAATTCTAGCACTGCTCTTTTGAAAGTAATAGTAGAAAATTTCAATCCTTCTGTGTTATTAAAAACATCATCAATCGCTGATACTAATATTTCATGGACATTCGACATTGCATCAAAAAACAACACATGGCATATAACAACCCCAGAGGATAGTCCTTTTACTGCCAAAAATTTATCACTAAAAATAAATAGTAATAAATATTTGCATGACACAAAATTTTCATGCTGTCCTCGGTTCATTTTCGGTGAAAGCACTGGCATCGCATTCAATAACATGCAATTGAATGATTCAAATGGCGCGACCATTATTGATGGCGCAATTACATTTGATACCAATATCAAAGATAATAAATATAATATTAATGGATATATTGTCAGTGATCTGAACAAGCTAGCACATGTTCCATATTGTTCTTGCGGGAAAGACATAATATCAGGAATCTTTTCTAGTGAATTCGATTATAAACAAACTGGAAATAATATAAATGCAACAGCTGACATTCGATTAAAATCATTAAAAACTAGCACATCGAAATCTCCGATATCTGGCACGTTATCGGCGAATTATATAAAATCTGACGGAGAACATACTTTAGCCATGCCAATCAATATTGACGGACAACATTCTACATCACTTGAAATCGGTGTTGCAGCACATGAGAATGGAGATCAGGATCAAGCATTTCATAATATAACAGCAACATTGAAGGGTGACTGTTTATCTGTCCCTGATCTAACAGAAGTTGCTCAAACAATAACAAAATTAATCAAAAAGCATGATCGGCATATGCCATCAAAATTTACAACAATCCATCATCAAAATACTATTTCCAAACGGAAACGTTCTGCGTCAAATCTATTCAATTACGATGGAAAAATAATCACAAACATACAAAAAATATTAATCACTGATCACATTCCACTAGACAATTTCGATGCATTTTTAACACTCAGTAATGACACGATCGAGTTAAAACTATTGAATTTTTCAATAGCGGATTCTTCAATAAATGCATTTGGAATGGTAAAATCAATTCCAAATAAAAAATCACGCAATCAACAATATAATATCTCTTTTAATACTACTGCGGAATGTCGTGATATTGACAAATTATGTGCAACAATCTTGCCTTCAAAGATACCAGCAATCACTGGCACAGGAACAGCACGATTATCGATCAAAGCAAATGAAACATCGTTAAATGATCTAATGGATAATATTGCTGGTGAAATATGCATCACATGTAATAACGGTACAATAAGGCCATTCAACATCATGAGCATGAAAACAAATGCTATCATTGATACTATAGAAATCGCCAACAAAATGATATTTAATGATGGTTTATTCGGATCAAAAAATGGCAAAGCATCGAATATCTATCAATTAAAACAAGCTGCTCAAAGCATTGATTACAATGACATTAATATACGTATAAAACGCGATGAAAAGGGGAATTTTGTAATTAAAGATTGCGATATAATTGGGCCAACAATGCATGCATATGCTACAGGAAATATTCAATATTTAAAACACAAATCATTCGATAATTTCCCACTATTCATTAGTATATGTTGTGATGTAGCGGGAGAATTAGGGCGTGCTATGGATAATCTAGGATTAATAACCGATAAACCACGATATGCAACATATATGCAGGGTCCACAATGCACAATAAAGGGGACAGTCGGGCATCCAGATTATTCATCACTCATTGAACTATTATATCCTTTATTTTAATTACACATTTCATTAAAGGTAATATGTACGTTGTTAATACAATGATAACATGAAAAAACAAAAAGAACATCCCTCCCCGCTAAATACATTTGCTACAAAAAATGAAGCATCTGAACGATCATTACGACCATCGACATTTATTGATTTTATCGGACAAGAGAAGACGGTAGAACGATTAAAAATTATGGCAGGGGCAGCAAAGGACCGTGATGATGCATTAAATCATGTTCTCCTTAGTGGTCCTCCAGGACTTGGAAAAACAACACTAGCAATGATATTGGGACAAACAATGGGAAGTAATATTAAAATAACCTCTGGCCCAATCATTGAAAAACCTGGAGATTTAGCAGGATTATTGACAAGTTTAGAGCCACGTGATATTCTATTCATTGATGAAATCCATCGTGTGCCGAAAGTCGTAGAGGAATATCTTTACTCTGCTATGGAAGATTTTCGGATAGACATTATGATCGATCAAGGACCGAATGCCCGTAGTGTCAGTTTAAACATTCCACCGTTTACATTAGTCGGAGCAACTACACGAACAGGATTATTGAGCGCACCGTTGCGCAGTAGATTTACATTACAAACACGACTAGATTACTATGATCATGATGACCTCACATTAATCGTTCAACGAAGCGCACAGTTATTAAACATTAATATAGATTCCAATTGCGCACGTGAAATCGCTACGCGATCACGAGGAACACCACGTATTGCAAATAATTTATTACGATTTGTACGTGATTTTGCACAACAGAAAAACCAAAGCGTAATAAACAATGAAATCACGCATCAAGCATTATCGATGTTAGAAATTGACATTGATGGTCTTGACGAAATGGATATGAAAATTCTCACATGTATGGCAGAACATTATTCTGGCGGTCCTGTAGGATTTGGTACCGTTGCTGTTGCAGTGGCAGAAGACCTACAAACATTAGAAGAAGTACATGAACCATATCTTATTAAAGAAGGATATTTGCAACGCACACCGCAAGGAAGAATATTAACAACAAAAGGATGGCAGAAAGTAGGAATACAACCATTAGCATCGCAAATGGAACTGTTACACAATGGATAATATACAAGATAGATTATTGCACATATTAGAAATGGAACTTACATCATTGAAAAAACACGGTGTATGTTCTATCCCTGTATCAAATCAATTTCACTCGATCATAAAAAATATCATCAACCCTAATGCCCAAATTGATGAACCAATTAACAATAATATGCAGGAAATTATTCTCCCGGAAGGCAACAAGAACGAACAATATGAATGGTTACGGCAAAAAGTATTAAATTGCCCCATTTGCAATAAACATGTAAAGCCTGGCAAACAGATCGTTTTCGGAATAGGAAATTTAAATGCTGATATCTTTTTTTGTGGTGAAGCACCCGGTGCAGATGAAGAGATTCAAGGATTACCATTTGTCGGACGTGCCGGTCAGTTGTTGACAAAAATCATTCAAGCAATGAACCTTCAACGCGATGATGTCTATATTGCTAATATCATGAATTGGCGTCCAGAAATGCCAACTGATGTCGGGAATCGTCCACCGACACAAGAGGAAATGGAATGTTGTTTGCCATATTTACTCGCTCAAATCGACATAGTACAACCAAAAGTGATCGTTGCGCTGGGAGCTACCGCTGTTAATGGGCTGCTGGGAAAGGACCCATCACGTCGCATGCATGATATTCGCGGAAAATGGCTGACATTTCACAATATTCCATTAATCGCAACATTCCACCCATCATATTTATTACGAAATAATACAAACGCAACCAAAAGGTTAGTATGGGAAGATATGCTATCAGTAATGAAAAAAACAAAATTGCCGATCTCTGAAAAACAACAAAATTATTTTCTGTGATCAAAGTTAACGGTGTTCGGTAACATTCAATACAGCAATAAAACGGCATATTTCAATACATCATCATATAATACAACAGTTCACTGAAGAGGTT
Source organism: uncultured Opitutales bacterium (assembly GCA_964589405.1). Taxonomy (GTDB): domain Bacteria; phylum Verrucomicrobiota; class Verrucomicrobiia; order Opitutales; family JAIRKQ01; genus CAZPRW01. The sequence goes on from CAZPRW010000009.1 coordinate 16,041, forward strand.
TTTATCTTGCTACATTAGCCGTGTATGACTATATCAGTG
>CAZPRW010000010.1:0-7276 GCA_964589405.1 uncultured Opitutales bacterium
ATGAGGATATTCGGATTGATACGTATCGGGCCAGTGGAGCGGGTGGACAGCATGTCAATAGAACAGAGTCTGCTATACGTATTACGCATTTGGCGACAGGTATTGTTGTAACGTGTCAAAATGAACGTTCTCAGCATAAGAACAAAGAATCTGCGATGAAAACATTGCGATCGAAATTATACGAAAAAATGGAAGATGAAAAACGATCTGCGATGGAAAAATTTTATGGCCCGAAGGGAGAAATTGGGTGGGGAAATCAAATCAGGAGTTATGTTTTTCAGCCATACCAAATGGTTAAGGACCTTCGCACTGGGACAGAATCTGGCAATTTACAAGATGTAATGGATGGAGATATTGACATTTTCATCTCATCATGGTTGAAAGCAGGTTGCCCCATGACTCGCCGAACGAATGTAGAGTGAAAAAATTGGTCTTTGCGCGAGGATTGTGACAAATATAAAGTTTTTGTAGTTAGTTTTTGGTTGTAATTTTGACTTGTGGTAAACAGCTCATACCAAGCTAGTCTACTGGAAATAACAATTCCAAAAGCCCATGTTTTATTGACTTATTTTAATGCAAAAACGTGTTCAAATTATATTTTGGTGGAGGTGGCGGGAATTGAACCCGCGTCCTATGTATTGTCAGTAAACACATCTACACGCTTATCTGATATTATTGTTTTCGCAAAAAGTTGTTCTATCAGCAGAATGACTTTTTGTTATCGCAATATTAGTACTTCATGTTTGCCAATTGCGATAGGAGACATGACGGCTTGATAAGTCGACATCATAACTGCTCTATCAAGCTTCGAGCAGTATGACGTGCTACTATTTCATTAAGCAGCTGCGCAGACTGCATTGCTGAAGTCTACATTTATGACATTTTTGCCATTTATTATTATGACGGTTTGATAACGTAGCCAACCGTCAACTACGACATGCAGTGTTAACCTATCCTACACAGTCGAATCCATGGCACCCCCAGATAAAATAATATAAAAGAACGTGAAATTTTACTATTCCCAAACTATGATGAAATGCAAGGGAAATATTATTATAATGAAGTTTGCTGTTCTACTGAGTTGCTTTTCGATAGTTTAATAGCGTCATTAGCAGCGTGCCATGCTAGTGTGGCGCATTTTATTCTCATTGGGAATTTTTTTACACCAGATAATGCACAGACATCACCTAATATTGTCAATTGTTGTTCCGATATCGTGTCATCGGAATGTAACATTTCCAAGAACATGTTAATGATTGAAATCGACTCTTTGATAGATTTTCCTGTAAGCAGTTCTGTCATTAAAGAGGCGCTAGCTTGTGAAATAGCACATCCTTCGCCATCAAATGTAATTTCATGAATTATTCCATTATCAATTCTTGCGAATACAATGATATTATCTCCGCAAGATGGATTGTACCCTTGAGAGCACGTACATTGATCGTTCAATGTTCGTTTATTTCTTGGATGGCGATTATGATCGAGAATGACCGATTGATAAAGTTCATTGAGAGCATCGTCCACACTGTATTTTGTTATGAGATAATAATTTTGTGTCAACGACATTGATTATAGCAGTATTTTAACGTCGGCAATTGTAATAAAATATGATTTTGTCTGCAGTATATTCTTGTGCAGCATGATATTTATAACAGATTTCTCCGAAAAATTTTGGGAGTTGGGTAGTTATGAAGATCAATATTAAAAAAGCCAGTTGTGCGATTATAATTTCAATCATAGCAGTGGTCACATTCGGTATCATGGGAAATGCACTATGTCGATACCGAGGAAAGTATCATTATTATCGTGATCAAGCAAATTGTGCGATGTCAAATGTGCAGTATGTTCTAAGCTGTTATGGCGATCCGTATATAGTGGATTTTAAGGATATAATAAAACATCCAAAAGTTAGTATTATACTGCCAGTTTATAATAAAGATTGGTGTGTAGAAGCTGCGTTAAGAAGTTTACAAAGACAAACATTAAAAGAAATCGAAATCATCTGTGTTGATGATGGCTCGACAGATGATTCCATTGCTAAAATAAAAAATTATCAAAAACATGATACACGGATAAAGTTAATAGAAAACGGAAAGAATCGTGGCCTTGTGTATACCCGTGCACATGGAATACGAGAGGCTACAGGTGATTACATAATGTTTTTAGACCCAGATGATTTATATGCTACGAATGATATCATTGAAGTCGCTTATAATAAGTGCGTAGAAAATGATGTGGATGTTGTTAGTTTCGGTGGGTATACTTTACAAGAACAATCATTAGCAATTTCTTCATTTTATGAAGGTATTGTGATTGGAAAGGTATACGATGATAAAACGAAGTTTTTCACGAGTATTGAAAGATATTGTTGTAACAAATGTGCCAAACGAGGATGTTGGTTGTCTGCATTAAATATTATCCCTTCAGATGTCATAGAAAAGCATGTCCGTCATGCTGAAGATTGGTTACTATCGCATGCACTGTCACGATGCATTAAAAAGTATATGCACATGGATAAGAGCGGATATTTTTATAATCTCAACACACAGTCGGCATGTGTACAACCGTGGAAGATTTTTGATTGTGCAGTCAAGCATGCTAATGACATTCTGGTTGTGCATAATCAAATCCTGGCATTGTCCCCGTGCTTACAAGATTTTTTAATACCGCATTTCAGATGTTGGATCAAAGGCCATAACATTCTAGGACCATATACCGATGATCAATTGCAGCAATTATATGATATTTATATGCAAATAAATTTTGATGATGAGCATAAAGCAAAATTATCTAAGTGTTTGCGAGAGGAAATGGCGGAAATACGAAAGTTACGCGATAGTGCGCCAAGAGAATAAAATATCATTTTTATGTTGTTGATTGGTTGTTTGTTGAATTGTCAATCAAAGTGCTATGATTGCTTTTGTTGGTCTTGAGTGCCCAGTAGTTTTGTTACAAGTGATCGAGTACGATCAATAATTGGCTGCCATAATTTCTCATCTTCTGGCAATTTGGATAAAGTATACAGCTCATATATTTCTTGTCTAAGAGGTTCATCATTGACGTGGGAAATGACAATGTCTACAGATGGTTCGTCAGGCGGATATGATTTCGGCATGCCAAGACATCGTCGAATAGCGTAGCGTATAAAAAATTTAAAGTTTTCATCGTCACTATATAACATCGCACGCTCTAAATTAACAACGGCAGCACCAATAGAATATTTTGGGTCAGTGAAGTTTTTAGCATCGGTCATTCGTTTTTTTCTAATGCCGTATTTTATTGTGCACGTTAGGATTGCAGAAGATGATATCGTCAAAAAGATAAATGCAAAGATCTTCCAATGTTCATTAAAAAATTCTATCATTTGTTGTGACACAAGATGAAATCTGACAATGGCATGTCTGTCAGTCAATCCAAGATTGTGATATTATATACATTTTGCGGAGTATTAGGTTCAGTATTATATGATATTGGAAACTGAATATTGGCCGATTCTTTGAATAAATATATGCTTTGACAATGTTGTTATTGTTTGCAGTAAACCGTTAGGTAGTAATGTTGCATGTCCCATGTTTGTAGACGAAGTACACAATATTAAATTAAAAGCTGGTGATGGTGGTGATGGTTGTTTGAGCTTCCATCGTGCTAAATTTATTCCAAAAGGTGGTCCTAATGGTGGTGATGGTGGACGTGGTGGAGATGTGATATTGATAGGTGATGAAAACACTAATGATTTGTCCGTTTATAGATTCAAACCACATGCGCGTGCACAGAATGGTGAGCATGGTATGGGTAGTCAAATGCATGGTAAAAATGGTGCGGATTGTTTGTTGAAGGTACCAGTTGGTACTGTGGTGGTATCAGCTGAATCTAAAGCATTTGTTACAGAAATCATATCGCATGAACAACGCGTTATCCTGTTAAATGGTGGCAATGGAGGCAAAGGGAATATTCATTTTAAGTCATCGACTAACCAAGCGCCACGGCAGACAACACCAGGAGTGCCAGGAGAAAATGGAACATTTGATTTTATTTTAAAAACAATAGCAGATATTGGGTTAGTAGGATATCCTAATGCTGGTAAATCTACATTGTTGGGAATGTTGACGAGCGCTAGTCCGCGGGTTGGTAATTATCCATTTACGACATTGCATGCAAATGTTGGTGTTATGCAGGAATGTTCGCGATCAATATTCATAGCAGATATCCCTGGTATTATTGATGGTGCACATGAAAATCGTGGTCTAGGAATACGGTTTTTAAAACATATTGAACGATGTTCCTCGTTATTATTTTTAATCGATATGTCAGGGATCGATAATCGTTCGCCTATAGATGATTACAAACATTTGTTGGATGAATTGGGACATTATGATAAAAGTTTGTTGAATAGACGACGCATTGTTGTTGCAAATAAAATGGATGTTGAAGGCGCTAGTGAAAATTTGGTACAGTTTAAAAAAGTCTATGGTGATGATATTATTGAAATATCATGTGCTAATAAAGAAGGTTTTGATGTTCTAAAAAATGTAATTAAGCGTTCGATTATTGAATAAAATTTCATAAAAAACGTTCTTATCTTGCAAAATTTTGTGCATGCATTTATCTTTTGCCACTGCCGAAATGTCGAAAGAATGTCCAGAGTGTAATTTTACCAATCAATCTATTGTTTCATGGAGGAAAAAATTAGAACATTTTGACATGTGTGAGCATTTTGGCCGTCGACCGTGTTCTATCGCTAAGGGTGTTTTTGCTACAAAAGCAATAAAAGCAGTAAATTTGCTGCCAGATGTTGCTAAGATTCACGCATATTTTAATGGTGAGAAAATAGATTTCGAGATTATCATTCAAGATGATGGTCTTATAGAAACTTCTATTGATAAACGTAAAATAACATCGCAAATTGTCACAATAGCAGCGTTGATGGAAATATTGATAATCATTAACTCTGCTCCAGAACAGTCTGCAGAAGAAGAACAGTCAGCCAAAGCTTCTGTAGAAGAAAAAAATGATGATGACAAACTTGATGTGCCAGAAATTGTATCAAATACAAATGTATTACAAAATGGTGCTGTAAAAAAGAATGTTTTGGTAAAATTTTATATGTCTGGCAATGATGTTGTCATGCGGGCATATCTCGACAATAATGATAAAAAACCGATATTTATGCAGAGTAGCAGTTCTGTCACTGTTATTTCTGGAAATGCTAAAAAAATGGCATTATTACGGTTGTTATATTATGCAAAAAAGGCAAAGTTTGAATTTTGTTCATCTAATCGAGATTACCGATTGAAAAATTTACGGGATGCTGCTGATTTGATGCGCCACAAAATCGACATATGGGACAAGTTTTTCTTTGTAACATTGTCACCAGGAATGTTATTATTGAAACATGGTGTAATTTTTCCTGAAATTTGTGCTAAAGTAAAAGAAGCCGACGAGTGTAATATAAAAATTTCTTGGGAAATAAAGACACAGTATGGGCATGTTCCAGAGTCGCATATGCATGATTTATTACGTGCAAATGGACGTGCGATCTTTGTTGAAAACATTGGTGCTGTTGCATTGACTGTTGATCAAATCAGTGTTGTTCGTCATGTTTTTTGCAATAGTGTAGATGGATTATTGCGAAAATATATGTTGTATGTCCTATTGAATCAACATTGTGTGCGTGTTGATGCATCAGGATGTCGTATTTCAAATTTTGAAGTAGGAACTTCTACATTCCCATTACCACCATTCTTGAAAAAATATCAACAAGATGGTGTGTATTCAATGCAAGCAATATTGGATGCTGGATGTCATTGTTTGTTGGCAGATGAAATGGGATTAGGCAAGACATTGCAAGTATTATCATTGATTTGTTCACGTCCTCATGCAACGAAAACATTAGTTGTATGTCCTGCCAGTGTTGTCTTTGTCTGGCAGCGAGAAATTGCAAAATTTTTTCCAGAAAAAACATCACATATTGTTGATCGATCATATAAATTCATTGACCTTCCAGATTTCTTATTATGCAGTTATGCTCAAGTACATAAATTGAATGCTAAATTACGTGATATTACATTCGATTATGTTGTCATGGATGAAGCACAGTATGGTAAAAATCCACGGTCGAAAACAATGATGTCATGTTGTAATATTGATAGTAAACATCGTATTGCTATTACTGGTACCCCGATAGAAAACAACCTGACTGATATTTGGAGCATATTCAAATTTCTTATGCCAGGATTTTTTTGTGGCTATAAACAATTCCAAGAAAATATACAATATCAGGATTTTAGAGATAGTTTTAAGCAACAAATTGCTACGTTTACTATTCGACGTACAAAACAATCAGTTGCACTGGAATTACCGAAAAGAAATGAATTAGACCTATTATGTCAAATGACAGATGGTCAACGACAAGCATATGATGCAATTCGGAAAAATTTGCGGACAAAGTTGAATAGTGCAGTTGTGCCAAATGCACGTAATCGTATGAATATTTTAACCGCTATTATGAGGTTAAGACAGGCAGCTTGTGCACAATTTATATTGCCAGAAGATTTACGGCATGATAATTCTCGTGCATCATATAAGGTCGATGCAGTAATGTTGAAGTTGTCGAACATTGCTGCTGGTGGGAAAAAGGCGATTATCTTTAGTCAGTTTCTTGATTTATTACGTGATGTATCAGGAAGAATACAAGAGACACTTCCAGAAGTTTCTGTTCATACATTGACAGGGTCAACGAACAATAGACAAGAAGTAGTAGAAAAGTTCCAATTGCATAAGGGCAGTGCAGTCATGTTGATCAGTTTAAAAGCTGGTGGTGTTGGTATTACATTACATTCTGCAGAATATGTATTTTTGATGGAGCCATGGTGGAACCCTGCTGTTGAAGAACAAGCGATTGCTCGCATTCATCGTATTGGACAAAAGAATATTACAACGATCTATCGCATGATTACAGAACATTCTATAGAAGAACGCATGCGACATATTCAAGTGACAAAAACAGCATTGTTTAATGAGTTTATTAAGACAGGGGTTGATAATATTGCACTGACAAATTTTTATTTAAAAAATTTAGAACATTTACTAGAGTAATTTTCTAGTGGCAAAAAAAACATTTAGTCGTCGTATACGAAATTTAATCGCTGTATTCCGTGGATTACCTATTGACACATCGCGTTCATTTTTAAAACGTGCACGGCCAGTTGGTGATACAGTGACAGCATTGATGAAAAAAATAAATGTTACTACTGTCCGCCCAGAACATTCTTTGCAA
>CAZPRW010000010.1:7286-15721 GCA_964589405.1 uncultured Opitutales bacterium
AGAACATTGGGAAATGATAATAGGTAGTTATTTATCGCGTCGTTGTCATCCTGTAAAAATTACTAATGATGATGTTTTAATAATCCATAGTGCTAATGCAGTTGTTCGTTCAGAGTTGCATATGCAAAAGGAAAAGATTTTGGAACGGATACATTCATTGCCACGGTGTGCGAAAATTTCTGACATCCGTTTTATTGCTAATCAATAGAAAATGTTTCTAATCTAATACTATGTTGGTACATCCAGTTTATCGTATTGTTGTTTTTTGTGCAAAGATGATGTTTCGAGAATTGTTTGATGGCGACATATATGGTGATGAGAATATTCCAGCAAAGGGAGCATGTTTATTAGCATGTAATCATTTGAGCTATTTTGACCCACCTTTTATTGGTAGTGCAGTGCATAATCGAGAAGTGTTTTCAATCGCCCGCAGTTCATTGTTCAAAACACCATTTCGGAATTGGTTATTTCGTAATATGAATTGTATACCATTAGACCGTGCAAGTGGGGATATTGGTGCGATTAAGATGGCGATAAAGTTATTAAAAGATGGAAAATGTGTCATGATATATCCTGAAGGCACGCGGTCAGATGACGGCACTCCAAATGCTCCGCAGGCTGGCGTAGGAATGTTGGCATATAAGACAGGAGTTCCTGTTATTCCGTGTAAAATTTCTGGTACATATGAAATTATGCCAAAGGGCAGTAAATTTTTCGATTGGTCACAAAAAGCAACGATCGTTTTTGGTAAACCGTTGACGGCATTAGATTTCAAAGAATATGAAGGTTCACGTGATAAATATCAATTGATAGCGTCAAGAATAATGGATGAAATCCATAGTCTGAAATGTCCATGATTTGATTGCGAAAATTGTATTAAGAAAAAATAGTGCAATATTGTGATCTCATGTGAGATTTTCTGGAGCGAGTATGTGACTTTTAATTTCTAGAATGTTATAACTTGCGGTATACACTGCGTGTTTTGATATTTAGATTGTTTGTGTAGTATTGCGTGGCCACTGTTGTTATTGATTTAATACATGAGATCTGAATAAAACAAATAGCCCAACATGTTCGTTGGGCTATTTTCGATCATCAAACAATAAATTATCAGATAATAATATTTTTATTTATTATATGATTCTGCCAATATTTGGTAATAAGCATATCTTGATGCAATATTGTTTTCTGCTTGTTTCATCAATTGTTTTGCACGAGCAGGATCTTTGGTCATTATTGCGTTGAATCTGTTCTCAGCACGCATATATTCTATCAATGGTAGTGTTGGTGCTTTCGAATCCAAGGAAAACGCTGGTTTATCAGTTCCTATTTTTCTTGGATCATAACGGAATAATGTCCAATATCCACTGTCAATTGCTTTCTTTTGTTGTGACAATCCATCTCTGAGATTATATCCATGTGCGATGCACGGACAATAAGCTATTATTAAAGATGGCCCATTATATGATTCTGCCTCTTTGAATGCTTGATATGTATGAGTATCTTTCCCTCCAAGTGATACTTGTGCAACGTATACATTGCCATATGTCATCGCTAACATTCCAAGGTTCTTTTTCTGGGCAGATTTTCCTGCTGCTGCAAATTTCGCTATTGCACCGATTGGGGTAGCTTTCGATTGTTGTCCGCCAGTATTTGAATATACCTCAGTGTCCAATACCAATATATTGATATTTTTTCCGCTGGCAATGACATGGTCAAGACCACCATATCCAATATCGTATGCCCAACCGTCGCCACCGATTATCCAAATCGACCGTTCGACAAGAACTTCGGACAATTGTTGCAGAACACGTGCTTCGGTACGATCTATTGTTGATAATATTTTCTTCAATTCATCAATACGTTGCCGTTGTTTTGCAATAAGAACATCATCCGATTGTTCAGCAGATAAAATATCATCAACCAACTGTTCTCCGATGTCATTACGCAGTAAAGTTAGTAAATGATGGCATGTTGCTTTTTTATGGTCTGTTGCTAACCGCATACCCAGTCCAAATTCTGCATTGTCTTCAAATAAAGAATTTGCCCATGCTGGCCCACGACCATCTTGATTTACACAATATGGAGTCGTTGGTAAATTTCCACCATAGATCGACGAACATCCAGTAGCATTTGCTATGATTAATCGATCACCAAATAATTGAGTTAACAGTTTAATATATGGTGTTTCTCCACATCCAGCACATGCACCAGAATATTCGAATAATGGTTGTTTAAATTGTGATGATTTTAAATCATTTCCTAATGTTGTTGTCTCTGGGTTAGGGAGCGACAGGAAATAATCATAATTCTTTTTTTCACATTCAACAACATCTTCGTGTGGTGTAAGATTAATCGCTTTTTTTGTGGCATCTGTTTTATTCCGAGCAGGACATGCTTCTACACATATACCGCATCCTGTGCAATCTTCAGGGGCGCATTGTATGGTAAATGAGCAGTTTGGATGTTCCTTTGATCTAAAATCTTTTGATTTGAATCCATCAGGTGCATCTTCTAATAACTCCCTGTCATAAAACTTTGATCGAATGGCAGCATGTGGGCACACACTGACACATTTATTACATTGAATACAAATTTCTGGGTCCCATACAGGGATTTCTTGTGCGATATTACGTTTTTCCCATTGCGACGTTGCTGATGGCCATGTTCCATCCTCTGGGAATGCACTAACTGGCAATGTATCCCCTTTATCTGATATTATTTTAGCAGTTACATTTTTTACAAATTCTGGTGCGTTGTTAGATACTGTAGCTGGCCGTACATGACCGTTCAATGGACCACTTGTATCAACTTCATGCAAATGTTCTAATGTGGTATCGACAGCAATGAAGTTCTTTTGAACGACAGCATCTCCCTTTTTGCTATATGTTTTTTTGATTGCTTGTTTGATCTTTTCGATTGCTTCTTCTCGTGGCAAAATACCAGATATTGCAAAGAAACATGTTTGCATGATGGTATTTATTCTTCCGCCCATACCAGCACGTCGTGCAACATCATAAGCATCAATGCTATATAGTTTTATCTTTAATCGTTGAATATCAGATTGAATGTCTTGTGGTAAATGCTGCCATACTTCATCATGAGAATATGGTGTGTTCAGAAGGAGGACAGAATTTTCTTTAGAAAATTTTGTTATGTCATACTTGTCCAAGAAAGAATATTGATGACATGCTACAAAGTCTGCTTGATCGACCAAATATGGTGCATCAATCTGTTGTTTCCCAAATCGTAGGTGCGACACTGTCATTGCACCTGATTTTTTGGAATCATAAACAAAATATGCTTGTACATAATTGTCTGTTTCATTGCCAATGATTTTAATAGTATTTTTATTGGCACCTACTGTTCCATCGGCACCTAGTCCAAAAAATACTGCTTCGAACATATCATTTGACTGCAGTTTGAAACTATTATCAATAGATAATGATGTATTCGTGATATCATCATCAATTCCTACAGTAAAATGTTTTTTCGGTGATGGTTTCTTTAGTTCATCAAAAATCGATTTTACCATTGCTGGGGAGAACTCTTTTGATCCTAGTCCATAACGCCCACCAATAATATTAATATTTTTACGAGACGATTGTTCTAATGCTGATACTATATCTTCAAAAAGAGGTTCCCCTACAGATCCAGATTCTTTTGTCCTATCAATTACAGCGATTGCTTGTACAGATTTTGGCAGTACCTTTATGAAATGTTTTACTGAGAATGGACGATATAACCTTACTTTTACCAGTCCAACATTTTCACCATTAATATTTAAATGATTTACAACATGTTCTATAGTAGAACAAGAAGATCCCATAGCAATGATTACACGATCAGGATGTTCCGGTCCGACATATTCAAATGGTTTATAATGTCGTCCTGTCAAATCCCCCAAAAGATTCATATATCGTTCAACAATATCGGCTGCGTTGTTGTAATAAACATTGCTACGTTCGCGTCCTTGGAAATATACATCAGGGTTCTGTGCTGTTCCGCGAATAAACGGGTTGTCTGGTGACAATGATCGTTGACGATATTCTGATATTAAATCCTGCCGTATTATTTTATTTAAAATTTCATCAGAAATATGTGTATATGTGTTTATTTCATGTGATGTTCTAAACCCATCAAAAAAATGCATAAACGGCAATCGGCATTCCAATGTGGCTGCATGAGCTATACATGCCATATCATGAGCTTCTTGTACAGTGTTCGATGCTAGCATAGCAAATCCTGTCTGTCGACATGCCATCACATCAGAATGATCTCCAAAAATTGACAATCCATGTGTTGCTATACTACGAGCAGTAACATGCATGACAAAAGAGGTTAATTCCCCAGCGATTTTGTACATGTTAGGGATCATTAATAATAATCCTTGTGATGCTGTGAATGTTGTCGTTAATGCACCTGTCATCAATGATCCGTGTATCGCACCAGCAGCTCCACCCTCTGATTGCATTTCCATGATCGATGGTGTTGTCCCGAAAATATTTTTTCTGCCATTTGTCGCCCATTCATCACAATGTTCTGCCATTGCAGATGAAGGAGTGATTGGGTAGATTGCAATTACTTCATTTAGGCGATATGCAATATCCGCTGTTGCTTCATTTGCATCACTAATACAAAATTCATCGTTCTTCATAAATCCCGCCATCTACACTGATGATTTATGCCATCTTTTGCAAGGGATATTTTTCTAATCACTATGATGATTTTATGATAAATATCATGTGTTGACTCGCATTGACATAATACCACTGTCATGTCGCATGTGTGCCTTACAGTTCGTTGCCATGATGTTATTATCATTTTTTGTAATTTGTGGCATTCATCGATGTATGAATCGTCCTAGTGATAACGTAGAGGTTTCCCCGTTATTCATGCCATCACGACAGTTTTTATTTGTATTTGCGATATACGTTTTGGTCAGTTTTTGTTTGCCAGTAATCATTAATTCTACCTGTTGTCTTTTTTCATTTTTTAAAAATCAATCATTGTTCGATCGTACCGTTATAGTACAATGTATGGTCCTTTTGTTAATATTATCTGCGATAATATATTGTTATAATAAATTTGGTATTGTTGAACGATATATGATGTCACGTCGTTCATTGTATCAAACAATCGTTGGGTCGATGTATTCTTTTGGTGTATACGGTGGTATATTATTGCTGACATCAATATTATGGTTCGCAACAATATGGTTTTTACGTAGCCATGGTGTCAATATTCCATTATATTCACAAGATGCTATCATTCTATTGCTTGGTGTTAGCAAAATATATCATGTCATATTATTTATTGTCATTGCAGTATTTTTAGCCCCAATTGTCGAAGAAATGGTATTTCGATATTGGATATATCGATATTTTAAAGGAAAAGTTAATGTAATGTTGGCAAGTGTTGTTACTGGTATAGTATTTGCCAGCATGCATAATAATTTTGCAGCATTTGTACCATTGTTTGTTCTTAGTATATGTTTATGTCGAGCGTATGAACGATATGGAGATATTCGTTCTCCTATGATCATTCATGGATTATTCAATGCTATGAATATATTTTTCATTCTTGCTGGGGGTGAATATGGACAATGTGTTTGATCATGAAATTATCACAAGAACATCAGATGAGACACAAGATATTGCATGTGAGTTTGTAAAAAATATTCCAGAAAATGTATCGATAGCGTTGATCGGTGATTTGGGTGCAGGAAAAACAACTTTCGTTAAAGGGCTTGCACGTGCGATAGGAATAAACACTGTCGTTAACAGTCCATCATTTGACATTGTCCATATTCATAGTGGTGAAAAAACATTGATCCATGTAGATGCATATCGTTTAGATGGTTCACAAGAATCTGCCAATGGATTGTTTTTAGATGATTATTTAATTCCACCATATTATTTAATAGTAGAATGGCCACATTTATTGTATGGATTCTGTGATAATTGCGATTTTACTGTATCATTTAAAATTTTATCAGATAACTCACATAGTATAATGATACATGATAATCGCAAAATAAAAGAATAATAGTATACGATTTAAAGATTGAGAATGTGATATTTTTATATTAAATGGTAATTGGCCTAGTTATCATGAGTGAGTCATTAATTTTAAGTGTAACGTCGAAAGCCCTGATATTGGTATTAGTATTGTCAATGCCTCCTATTTTAGTAGCAACAATTGTTGGATTAATGATCAGTTTGATACAAGCACTGACGCAAATACAAGAACAGACATTGGGATTTGCTGTAAAATTGATTTGTGTCACTATCGTATTGATGTTGACGACATATTGGATCGGTGGTGAAATTTTAGAGTTTACGAATTATTTATTCAGTGATTTCCCTTCAATGGCACAATATTAGTCAATTTTGATGACATATGGACCTTCCGATTAAAGAAATTGCTAGCTTATGTGCGCTTATCGTAGTGTGCATGGTACGCATGGCAGCAGCATTATCTATCGCTCCGTTTTTTTCACGACAATTTGTTGTTGGTACAAGTCGCAATGTTGTAATCTTTGCGTTATGTATGCCATTATTTTTGCACCTTATTCCTACATTGCCGACAGGAGATATTGCGTTGTTGACGATTGGTGCTGTCCTGATAAAAGAAGCGGTCATAGGAATAGTATTGGGATTCGTTACAAGTTTTATTTTTTATGCAGCCGAAGGGGTAGGATTTATTGTTGATGTTCAACGTGGTGCATCAATGGCAACGATATTCGATCCAATGGCTGGTTCACAAACATCATTGATGGGAAGTTTTTTGATCCAAATGATGTCCGTAGCATTCTTTTCTGCTGGTGGATTTTTGTTTTTTTTATCATTGATGTACAAGACGTACCAACTATGGCCAGTGTTCACATGTTTCCCGACATTCCAGACAGGATTTGCAGTATTTTTTAATGATTTTTTGAATCAATTAATGGCAGTGATCTTTTGTTTAAGTGCACCAATATTGATAGTATTATTCTTATCAGAATTTGGGCTAGGGTTGGTCAATCGATTTGCTCCGCAATTGAATGTGTTCTTCTTGTCGATGCCGATCAAGAGTTGGGTCTCGATGTTGTTCTTATTGATGTATATGCCATGTTTGGGGTATTTTTTTGAAAAATATTTTACAATAGAAAACAAATTATTAGAATTCATTAATGTTTTTCTTGTGCCATGAGTGGTGAAAAGACAGAAATGCCTACCCCAAAGCGGTTGCGAGATGCGCGTAAAAAGGGACAAGTGTCGAAGAGCACGGATGTTGTCTCAACAGCATTATTGATAGGATTATTTGCATACGTTGGATGTGGTTGGGGATCTCATTTGCACAGATTGGGAGAATTATTGGTCTTTCCAATGGATTATTTAACACAAGAATTCCAAATGGCATATCCAAATGTTGCCAAAGGAATTTTTATAGAATCATTAAAGTTTATATTGCCAGTATTGGGGATTTGCATGGTGATGGCAATCATAGCAAATTGTGGACAAATAGGATTTTTGATAACATTTGAAACGATAAAGCCAGATATAAAAAAGATCAACCCAGCAGACAAAATAAAACACATTTTTTCGAAAAAGAATCTTTTTGAATTTTTGAAATCTTCTTTCAAAATAATTTTTTTAGGGATTTTAATATATCTTGTAATAAAGACTTTGATACGTGATTTATTGTTGCTGCCATTTTGTGGATTAAAGGGGACGATAGATATTCTTGGGCCGATCATGCGACGATTTGCATATAATGTATTATTTGCGTATATTGTTGTTGCATGTATAGATTTTGTCTTTCAAAAACGTGATTTCATGAATAAAATGAAAATGACGAAGGATGAGGTCAAACGGGAGTATAAGGAAATGGAAGGTGATCCACAAATAAAAGGTAAGCGCAAACAGATTCATCGTGAAATGGTTGAACAGGATGCCCCGCGCCGTACTAAAAAAGCGAGTGCTTTGATCACCAATCCTGAACATATTGCAGTGGCGATTTATTATGACATGAAGAATAAGGGTGCATCATTGCCGATTATTCTTGCTAGTGGACATGGTGCAATAGCAGAAGAAATGATACGTGTAGCGCGTGAGAACAATATTCCAATCATGCGTAACGTACCACTGGCGCATTCTTTGATGGATGTTGGTGAGGTCATGACATTTATTCCGACGGAATTAATAGAGCCTGTTGCGGAAGTTTTGCGATGGGTATATGAGATGAAAGAGCAGCATGAACAAGGAATTGGATTAGAGGGCGAGTCGTGGTGAGTGTTTGCAGTGCTAGATTCTACCGAACGGCGTTTCTTTCATTGTTTATTTAAAAAAATCTTTTGGAAAGATATCTACTTGCATTGTTTTTTTGATCTTAGCTGTTACCGTCGACTTTTGTATGTTCTTATGTAAATTCTACATCATCAAATTAGTATA
>CAZPRW010000011.1:0-15283 GCA_964589405.1 uncultured Opitutales bacterium
GTTCTATCCAATTATTTGTCCATATGCGATACCATGCATTGTCGGAAGTGTAATACGTCGTGACTGCATATTCTGCACCACCTGACGTGATTGCGCTTGCGACGCCGGTGTCAGCATCGACTACTATTGTATTACCATCTGGCTTGATCCCGCCAAGATTATTCACTGACGCAACAGGGAGTTCATACGATTTAACATCCGACCATTGAATTCCATCTTCAGAATTATTTGTCGTCAATACCTGCCCAGCTGTCCCGATTGGAAGTTTTGTCGGAGTGCCATTATCACCACCTACGACGAGGTCGCCAGGATTCGTCATTGGGTTTTGCATTCCGGATTCTCCTGACGTGATTGCGCTTGCGACGCCTGTGTCCGCATCAACTACTATTGTATTACCATCTGGCTTGATCCCTCCCAAATTATTCACTGATGCAACAGGTAGTTCATACGATTTAACATCCGACCATTGGATCCCATCTTCAGAATCATTTGTAGTGAGTACCTGACCTGCTGTCCCGATGGGAAGCTTTGTCGGAGTGCCATTATTTCCACCTACAATGAGATCGCCAGGATTCGTCATTGGGTTTATTAGTTGGCTTGAAGACGTCGTAATTATGATAGAGTCTGTGGCAGATTGGATATCAATATTGTTGCCAGCTACGATACTTTTGAATTGTAGATCTACTCCATTTTTATTTGCAAAAATACCATGTCCAGTACCAATATTACTGGCAGTATTGCTTTCTCCAGATGATGAATGCGAATCCACGTAATTTTTGACAGCATGTTGGGTAGGTATTTTTTCATCGGATGTTCCTAATGATTGATTGGCGTCAATGCTGGTTAATTGGACAAATGTTGCATCGCATTGTTCGGCTGTATAATATGGCGTTTGCTGTGTCGGCGGTTGTGATGTTATTCCGCCGCCATTCTCTGACACACGAATAATTCCTGCACATAGTGTGACAGTTTTTGGCAGTTCATCATTGGTTGTTGCCCAGATAGATAACCAATGGTCGCCTGGTGAAATGTTGCTTTCTGTCGCGGAAAATATTATACATGCATGTTGCTGAGTATTATTATTCCATGTTTCTAATGTGACAGTATCGTCTAATACATTACATGATTTTTGCATGACAGCGGTGTCGGATGATGATGGAATTTGTCCACTTGGTGTCATTTGCCGTATTGCTAATGTTATCGATGCGTAGTTCGACACGCTCAATAGTTCATTACCAGCAAACACACCAATTTCAAATTGAAGATCGTTTCCGCGCCAAAATTGCGGGAGAGAATTTCGAATAATATCCGTTGGGTTGTCAAAACTGAGGGTGTCAGCTTGGATTCTTATGGTGATTTTTTCAAAGTTGCTCATGATTGACCTGATGAAAGATTGCCTCCAATAATTTTATAAAAATGTGTAGATGTTATTCCTGTGCTCGATGATGTAATTTCTGACATAACAGCATCTGACAATATGAATTGTTTTTGTGATGGTTCTTCTACAATGATTAATTGTGATGATAGATTATTTAGTTCGATAGCATGTTGAATGACATATTGTTGTGCTGCCTCAACTGAGACATGTTGTTTTGTAACAGAAAATGTAATAGTAATAGTTTGATTACCACGATCATACCATTTTGACGAACTGGCACGCAATATTGTTGCCATTTGTGTTTGCCGTGTATGATGTAGTGAAAAGTCATATGGTTCTTCTTTGTGATTATGACCTCGTGCAAGGGAGATATTTCCGATTGAAATTTTCATAGCTGAGAAGATGTTATATTACACGGAGCGATGAACCGCATGATGAAATAATTGTTATTGTCCTTGCGTTCGACAGAACAACATGATGTGCCACTTGCTAATTGAATATAATCATTTTGATCATCATTATTATGATGCCACATATGAAGATGTCGCATGATAGTTTCAGCAACACATAATAAACTCGGTCCATTTTGATTGGTTGCTGTATTTTCTATCACATTAATCTCTAATGTAGCGTGATCAAATACTGGTCCTTCGATGTACGGATTTGCATGTGATGGTATTGGTGGCATTAATAATATTGCAATCCCGATTCCGATTTTGGCATTATTAGATAATATTGATGTAAAATCACTTTGTTTATAATTCAGAACAGGAATATTTCTTAATTCATGAATCTGTAATAATCGCTTTTCAATGACATTCTGTAGTTTTTCTAAATTGCTTTCGATATGCATGATTAAAATCCTCGTAAAGAATGTGATGTTGCTAGTGGTATTCGATGATGGACGACTTCACATCCGGCGCTACTGGAAAAATCAGAGATCGATTGTGCGTTGTCAGGCAATGAGATCGGGATTTCTCCCTGTGCAATTCGTTTTAAATATTCACGTGATTCATTAGCCATTCTTACCTGGTCATTTGACAATTGCAGGCCAGTTAGTCGCGTTTGTGCAGCTTCTAATACCAAATAACAGGCGCAACTTTTTAATTCATGTGGGATCTCTGTTTTATTTGTGCTAAGAATATTATTATGATTACCACTGATTTCAGCACGTATACGAGCAGTGATATCGTCAATGATTTCATTGATAGGATTGTCTTGATCATTGGCCAATGCGATTGTTTGTAATGCTTGTACTTGATTGGCAGCTAAATAGTCATTCAGGTCAGATATTTGTAATGTTATCCATGTCGCCATAATGCAGTAAAATGTTATATTGGATGGTTGTTTTTGAGTGTTGGGGATTGCTGAATATTTATCAACAACCCCCATAGTGAGTTGTGGTATAGGGAATTATGTTTGTATGAGGAGTTACTCAGCTGATATTGTTAGTTTTCTAATTCCTTCAGCTGATGTAATGACGACATTGCTATAATGCTCAACCGTCAAATCCGTAAATTTACTGTGTTCATCAGCATACACGCGGAAGGAACCACCACCATCAATAGGTGTAACAAATCGTTTGATATTTGCTGGTTCATCTTTCATGATATCATTTTTAGTATAGAACAAATATATCTTATTGCCTAATAGATCACTTTTCGACGTACCATTTTGATATCGTGCACTCATGACTTTTACACCATCGATGAATAATTTACGTGCGACATCTTCCGGCAACATACCAGCAGCACGGGATGCACCAGCAGTATTTTGGCCATCATATGCATCACTACGCATATCCCACGCTGCTTCTCCGTATACAGCACGATTTGGACGTACGCCGGTAATGTCTGCAGCAGCTGATAATTCAGCACGAACGTCCGCATCAGGATTTTTTGTAGTATCCCATACGTATCCGTCAGATTGTTGTGTAATAGCGTTGCTTTCCAGTGCTGCTATTGCACGACGTAATTCATTGCGCAATAGTCGTTGCAATAGCAATTGAACATATCGTTCACGCCAATCATCTCCTGCGATATCATCATGATCAACACGAATTGTTAATCCCTTATTGTATGTTCTTGATGTTACAGATGTTCCGACAAATTCTATACGTTTAAACGATGATCCAATGGATCGTATGTCATCAGTTTCTGACATAAAACATTGTTCATTATTGGATACCTTGAATTCGAATCGCTTAGCTACAGGAATGACAGGTGCTATAAAATTCAATAGTTCTTCAATATGTTCTGGGTCATGCCACCCTACAGTAAATGCTGTCAATGGTTCAGAATATGTTGCAGCAGTAAATCGAGCTTCATTAGCAGCACATACTAGCCCGCATGATTGAAAACCGTCATCTTTTGGTAAAATTTCTGTGTTCATATATTTCTTTTGGTAAAGGTTTTTATTAAAGATTTACATATTATGATTTTGCTGGGATGGTATATTGTTGTGGTACACAGCTCATAAATTCAATAATGCCATTATCAGCTGTTGTCGATGATAGGGCGATACCTATCATGGTATAAGTTGCAGCAGTTTCACTTGGTTGTGGCAATGCCTGTACTTTTCCTGATTCTGCAGGTATTAATATGTCACCAGCGTTAATGGTCCCACTTGATACGGCATTTAATGTATCAGGTGATCCCAACAGTGCAATATCAACAATATTTCCTTCAGTTGCTTCATCTGTGATAATTGCAAATGGTAAGTGTGCAGAATCACAAATATTAATCTTGTCAGGAGATGAGCCAAATGTGGCCAATAAGTATTTTTGTGATATTTCAGATTCTGCTATTTTGGTAATATGTGATGTATGTGTACCAACGCTCATATTCGATAGAGTTTGTTTTTTCATAGTTTTCGTTAGGTTAAAAATTTTTATAGAACAATGATGGATGCCGCCGTTTTACTGCCATCCATGCATCTGTATAACTTTCAGAAAATGATTGCATGCGATCATGTACCATTGCTAATATTTTTTCACCGTTTGAACTGTCATGGTTCAACGTTGCTAGGTTCGATGTTTGCGATGTTGTGTTTAATGTGATAATGGTGTTATTAGGGATGATGTGTTCGATATTCGTCGTGATGTTCTGTTGACTATCGATGTTGGTGGTTTGTTGTTTATCACCGTTCAATATCATCGTCTCATCGATTGAAGATACATCATTGGTTGTCGAATTTGGTATATCATCGTTGGTATTACTTGATATATTTTTATCTGAGGTGTCATTCATTTCGACATTAATGTCTTGTGATACATGTTGGCAGAACATATTTGGATGGTTTGTCATCCCGACAGAAATCATTCGTTGTGGCAATAATGTTCCATCAGAAGATTGTTTTGTTAGCCAACGTGGTGATAAATGTTTTAATATTCCATTTTTGAACAATGCATATCCGATATCTGTCCATTTTGACAATATCCACAGGGCATTTCCTTCTGTTTTAAAGTCTATAATTCTTCCATAGATTTTTTTATTTGTTGATTGGAAGTTAGCATCATCGGGATGTCCGATATAAATTGGTAATCCGATGAATTTTCGAATGATTCGTCCAGAGAGTGACCGGAATGATGATATTATATTTTGTGCAGTAGTTTCATCTAGGATTTGAATGCCCTTTTCATGATGATATTTCCCGAAATCAGCAAGTTTTATCCATTCTTGGTGCATGTTTAATTTCCCTCAAATTTATTCATTGTTATCATTTGATATGTACAATAATGTATCCTCGTCATTAGGTGTAGGTATACCAAATCGTTCACGTACATCGTTGATTGATAATGGCATTCCCATATGATATAATTCGCGATATAGGTTTAATTCTGATGTGATATTTCGTCGTGTTTTTGGAAGTAATCTGAAATATGCTAGTACGGGAACATCGCCAAAAAGATATTTTATTACATATTTATCTACCTGTTCATTCAATGTTTCTGAGATCATATTAGCATCATCTTCTTCCAATAATTCTGATTCATCAGTTTGTAATGATGCACCAGCACCGTTGCTTCGTGATAATGTTGCAAGGTCTGACCCTCTCCATAATGCTGATATTGCACGGTCCATTCTGTCGATTAAAGCAGGATATGGCAATTCACCACGTGTTGTCAGGTCGATCGCTTCGATATCTGTTCCTTTTGACATGAGTGCATTAAACTCTGCCCCGAAATCTTCTACAGCATCACGTGCTGCTTCCCATTGTTCGGAGTGTGGTGCTGCATCAGTGATTCCTTTTACACCTGGCATACCATTGCGTTCGCAGTACACTAACCAGTCACGCAATGGCAGATGTTTAAATAGATAGGCGATTGAACAGGCTTCCATTAGGCCATCTCCAACGGTCACCATCCAAGCGCCTTCTTCCAACGCAATGCCAGAATTAGCACATTCATTTGTCAAAAACTTCAGTGAACCATCATGATTTTCAAAAAACCATAACGGGACGAACCGAAATGTAGCAGTTAACGACATGTTTTGTGCTAGGCAGTTTTGTCCAGCATTTTGAGAAAATTTTATATCGGAGTGTTCAGTCGGCTTGAATATTATTTCATGAACGGCATATTTTTTCCCGACAGCATCCATCATTTGGCGAATGAGAAGTGCAATACCTCCTTTTTCATTATTATCACATGCATTTGTTGCATGAATATTGTTATAAAAATGTTCCAGTGCAGATTTTTGTTGTTGTGCTAGTTCTGAATCATCAATCGGCAAGATTTCCCAGTTCAGACGAGCTACTGATTTTTTTCGTTTGGCAGACACTCCTTGTATGACATCATCTCTACGTTCAATAGCATCCCATGTCATCGCAGCAGCTTTTAAATATCCTGCTGTGAAAGCATCTAACATTTGTGACAAAGAATCTGGTGTTAATGTCTTGATCGGATTGAAACGTGCGCGCATAGAATTCTTGACACGCATTTCTGAAATTTGAGAGACTGTTTTCATAAAAATTGTGGCATTCTCCTGTTAGATTTTCGTTCTATTGTTTCAAAATGCTGGCATGGAATCTCTTTATTTATTCCAGCAGCATGGACAGCCAATGCTAATGCCCAGAATCTGTCAGCATGTCCATTCTTTGTACGGTCACCTGCAAATCGTATATTGCCAGCGAATGTAGTTTCGCGACGGACAGAATGTAAATCTGCACGAATGACATCATCATCTGGAATTTTTATTCTGTTATCTTCGAACAATGTACGCAGAGGATAAGCGAGCTGTTCTTTGACTGCATGTGAAAATGTTATCCCTTCTACACGATAATGTCCGAAGTATTCTTCTGCTCGTTCTGCAAATTGTCGACCGATCCCAGTTTGATCGATACATATTCTTCGTAAATTTTTTATGTTCAAAAAATCATGTAGACGGTCTTCTTGTTCCGAAAATCTAGTATTTTGTAGACAGATGATTTTTCGTGTCATTAGAACATTGTTTATCAATTCTAACATCCAAAATACTGTAAGGTCATTATTCCTTCCAACATCAATTCCTAAAAAGAATGAATTTGAAGACTGTTGCATTTCTGATATGGTACGTTCCCAGTTGGCATTTGTGTCATATTCACATTTTGCGATCAAATCACTGCTAAGGAATGCTGATCGATCATCTGATGGCACGCACATATATTCTTGCAAAAATGATTCTTCATCAGGACATGAATTTTTTATATTATCGAAATATTCCGATTGTGACATATGCCGACGTGGGTCATTTTCTGGCAATCGTGTTTGTAATTTTTCCAAGAAGCCTTGATCCAGTGCATCTTGCAGAGTTGTTTTATGATGTGATATATTTTTAGGATTACCATTATAGAGAATATCATCTATCAACTTATTGAAAAAATTATTGCTGCCACGATGTGTCGACAAAATGGCCAACTGTCCGCCCCATGTAATACCAGGCAATGCTATAGTATATAACTGTTTTGGGTCATTATGAAGTGCAAATTCATCCAATATTCGAGTACCACGTTTCCCTGCTTGTGAATCTGCACTAGATGTCAATGAGTGTATCGTAGTGCCGTTAGAAAATTTTAATGATGAAGCATTGTATGTTTTATGTTCTGCCAGCATACGATTTCCAAAAAAATCACATGCCGGGGAAAGAATTTTGGCAAATTTTTTACAATCATCAATAAATAGTTTTGCTTGTATTTCATCACGAGACGCTACCCATGTGTCGTAATTGCATGTTTTAGCAGTATGAGCTCGTACAGCACCATATGCAGTCGCTAATGACATTCCAATTTGACGAGATTTTTCCATTATTTTTATGCGTGATTGATCAGTGATCCATGCGCTTTGATATGGAAGAAAAAATGCATTATCTGCTAATGTTGTCATAATAACATTAACTGCTCCTCGACAGCTTGGACGATTTCTGCTGGCAATTTTTGTTGATGTAATTGTTCGCGATCTTTAGACAGTTCTTTTCTCTCTTCTGCTATCATGTCGAGAGCATGAGATGATTCAATTGATTGAATTTTTTCATGACTAGCGGATAGCTTTTGTATGACTGCTGAAATGTCCTTTAGATCATCCAATGATGTGGATTTATTTTGACAGATAGCATCAAATAGTAATTCCCAAGCATAGGCTAAAGATGCCATTGCTGTTTCTGTCGCTGGTGAAAATTTAGACAATAACTTTGAGGCATGTTTTTTAGCATAATTTATATGAGAGATATGATTGTCAAAATTGTCATTAGAGGAATCCATGTTATTTGTCCTCCGAATGATTATTTGCGATTGTTGATGACATTAATCTATACCGATCTGTTAAGCCGCCTTCTGTAATTTTTATAATGATATGTGATGCACAAAGTTTTTGGAGTGCACAAGAAATAGCGTTGTGTGAAAATTGAATACCAGAACATAGAATGCCACGTGTTATAAAATCGATAGGCAGGCTTGCTGGGCTTGCTGCTTCTAATTGTTGTACGATTAAATGTTCTATCGTACTATGACAATTATGGCATTCATGTTCCGTTCCCATCTTTTTGCACATGATGGGAACATTGTACCAGGTTTTTATATAATGCGTGAGTGTTTGGTTTGAATAATTGGATGTTGATGAATTGTTTGAAATATTGTGATATTTTTACAAATATGACATTATGAACCATGGATTTATATCCATTTATGCAGGGATTAACATCATGAGATAATATCCTTACTTGAGAAGAAGTGTATTACATTAATATGGTATAACAAGACATAATTTGTATGTTATTTCTATTGTGTTGTTTGAAAATGGCGGTGACTTGCTAGATAGTTTTTTTGAACATTTGTATGATTATTTATTGTCGATCAAACAGTCTATATTGTATAGCTTCTAATATATGTTGTTGTTGGATGTCGGCTGCGTTGTCGACGTCTGCTATTGTACGCGCTACTTTTAATATTTTATCATAAGCTCGAGCAGACAATGATAGTTCTCGCATGGCAGTGATTAATAATTCATTAGATGGCGTGTCTAATGGACAATATTTTATGATATCTCCATGTGACATATTAGCATTCCGTTGTGATGATTGAAATCGTTGCTGTTGTATTGCTGTAGCTCCGTAGATTCTGTCCCGTATGTCCTTTGATGATTCCGCAGGTGTTGTTGATTGAATCTCATCGATTGTCACTGTTGGGACATGTAGTTGAATATCAAATCTATCAAGCATCGGTCCACTAATTTTTGCACGGTACCGTGAGATTTCATTCAATGAACATTTACATTTATGGTTTTTATCACCGAAATATCCGCAAGGGCATGGGTTCATTGCTCCGACAATCATTGTTTTACATGGGAATTTGATTTTTCCTGATCCACGTGAAATGGTAAGATAGCCATCTTCCATTGGTTGTCGCAAAGAATCCAATGTAGTGCGTCGGAATTCTGCCAACTCATCTAAAAACAATACTCCGTTATGTGCTAATGAAATTTCTCCTGGTACAGGAATACTACCACCTCCCAATAATCCAGCATTGCTGATAGAATGGTGCGGTGCACGAAATGGTCGTAAAAGAGATGGTATATCATCATTCATCAACATTCCAGCAGTAGAATATATACTCATAGTTTCCATGAATTCATCAAATGATAACTCTGGCATGATAGTTGGTATTCGCTTGGCTATCATTGATTTTCCTGATCCTGGAGACCCTACCATTAATAAATTATGACCACCGGCAACAGCGATTTCGACAGCACGACGTAAGGCATATTGTCCTTTGATTTCTGAAAAGTCGATATCTGATGGGTACGATGATTCATTTGTTTTAAAAGGATGCGCAGGAAGTGGTGGTTTAGACATCTGTCCTGTTAAAAATTTTACAGCATCGCATAAAGTATCTACTGGATATATTTCTACATCGTTGATAAACGCCGCTTCTTGTGCTGATTTTGTCGGTAGAAGTAATTTTTTACCATGTTTTTTGGCATAAGTAGCAAATGCAATACCGCCCTTGACTGGTCGAATTTTTCCAGACAATCCTAATTCGCCAGCGATGACAAATTCAGATAAGTTATGTAAATATGCTTGTCCTGTGCCATGAATTACTCCGAGTGCGATTGGGAGGTCATAAAACGATCCCTCTTTTCGAATGTCAGATGGTGCCAAATTGACAGTAGTTCGTGTATGTGGTGTTTCGAACCCACTGTTTGTCAGTGCTGAAAATATCCTGTCATATGACTCTCTTATGGCAGCATCTGGAAGGCCAACAATTACAAATCGCAAATCTCCACGTTCACCAGCATTGACCTCGATTATGATTTCGACGGCTTCAATTCCAGAAAGTGCACATGATTGAACGATGGATAGCATAGTAATATTACCAAGAGGCAACAATTGCCAAATAAAGTCAAGAAATAAATGCCATAACGACCAAACTCTTATCGTCGATTGTTGGATGAGTGAATATTTAATTATATTTATCTAATGAGGATTGTTGATGGAATATATGCATTTTGACAGTAAAAATTAGCTTTTAAAATAGTGATATTTAAAAGTCTTATATTGTTTACAAAAAATGGTGACTAAAATCATTGACTTATTTTTTTACACTCGCATTAGTGGTGATGTTCATTTGGCGAGATAGCTCAGTTGGTAGAGCAGAGGACTGAAAATCCTTGTGTCCCCAGTTCGATTCTGGGTCTCGCCACCATCTTCTGTCGGTGGCTGTAAGGTGTATCAGTTGTGCTTGGTTGTATCCGATGATTGCAATGGTGTTTTGTCTAGATTTTGTATTTGCGGTGCGGCTCAGCACATTGTCGACATTTTGATATTGGTCATAATCTCATATTGCCGATTGTTTGATTTTATGTTCACTGACAGCAGTGTCTATTTATGAAAAGCTTGCGATCAAGACATCATGCTTCAGTATTTTATTACAGTCTCAATATTAGTTTCCTTCGCTGATGTTTGATTATCCGATCTTTTGTTCTATCATTCCAAATGTTGCTTTTTTAAACACTGTGTCAACAGTGTCTATTTTGAACTTGCCATGATTTTGATTGGTTTTCAGATTTTGTGTATCTGTTAAAAAAAATTATCTCGCAGTATAAAAATTTATTCCTGCGAGATAAAGAATTTAAACAATCGAAATATTTTTTAGTTACAATGATTCTCTGTATATGGTTTCAACTGCTTCTTCTGTCGCTTTTGTTGGAGCTAATGAAAGCAGACCATCCAAAGACGGAGTTGTAAACACAAGCTCTGTTAATTTTTTGACATCATTTTCATTAAACCCTTCATCCGTTAATTTATTTGGAACATCAACTGATTTCAACCATTCATATACTCCGTTTGCCGCAATTTCAGGGGTATTGACGTTTTTTACAATCGGTTCTAATATATAATTCAGTGTTTGTGATTTTACTGAATAAATATTTTTAATTACCGCTGGGAGAATAATAGCTAATCCTAACCCATGTGATAAATCTGGCTTTACAGCACTCAAAGGGTGTTCTAATGCATGGGTATAATGCAATAATCCATTGTCGAAACAGACGCCTGCTACCATTGCTGCATAACATAAGTAATATCGTGCTTCTTTATCCATTGGATCTTTGATAGCTTTCGGCAAATATTGTGCAACGAGTTCTATTACTTGTCGTGCAAGAGTGACAGAATATGGTGACGCGACAGTCGATGTTGCTGCTTCAATAACATGGTTTACAGCATCAATAGAGACGTATCGTGTTTGATTAGGAGACAATCTGATCATTAAATCAGGGTCATCTATCGCAAATTCAGGATAAATGCAGTCGTAAGCAATTGCAGGTTTATACCCTTTATCTAAAATAGTTGCCACGGCGAATCTATTGGTTTCTGATCCTGTTCCGTGTGTTAAATTAATTGCAACAATAGGAACTGCTTTTGTTGGATTGAATTTAAATTCATATAAACTGCTTCCTGTTTCGTTTGGGTATTTTAAAAGTGTTGCTACAGATTTTCCTGTGTCGATTGGTGATCCACCACCAATAGCAATTACTGCTTTTGCACCAAAATCACGTGCAATTTTTGTTGCTTCATCGACAGTGTCTGTTGTTGGATTAGGGGTGACTTTGTCGTAGTTTACATATTGTATATTATTATCTTTTAATGCCTCTTCTACGACTGCCCAAGCCCCTGTTGTTTTATATGAATTTTTTCCAGAAATAACTATGACTTTATCTATACCTCGTTGAGAATAAATTTGCGCAATGTCATGAATTTTTTGAATTGCACCACACCCGAAATAGACATTGGTCTTTGTTCGTATTTCGATAACGTTATTAACGTTTAACTCTTGTTTCCAATCAATCATATTAAGGTCCTTTATGTTGTATGAACGTAAGTTTGTTCAGGTGTAATTATTTTAAGTTCTTTTGTGCGTATTTGCTGTGACTTATGTTTTTCAGAAGAAAGAATAGCTCTGCTGAGAGAAATGAGACAGCAGAGCTATTGCGATTTAAACAATCCCTTGATACGCATTAAGGAAAAGTTGTTTAATTTCACTCATTAGAGGATATCTTGGATTGCCTCCTGTACATTGATCATCAAATGCTCGTTCAGTCAGAATGTCCAAGTTGTTCATAAACTCTTCCTCATTGACACCAAATTCTTTGATTGATTGTGGAAGATTTAAATCCGACATCATATTACTGATTGCATTTATTAGTATTTCTACTTTTTCATCATCGTTTTTGCCACCCAATCCTAAATTATCTACGATTTGGCCATATTTTTCTTTAGCACAAGGATATTTGTACTGCGGGAAAATCGCTTGTTTTGTAGGATTGTCAGTAGCATTAAATTTAATGATTTGACGAATTAATAATGCATTTGCGATACCATGTGGGATATTATACATCGCACCTAATTTATGTGCCATTGAATGACATAATCCCAAGAAAGCATTAGCAAATGCCATGCCTGCTATTGTGGCGGCATAATGCATCTTTTCTCTTGCTTCTGGATCATCAGCCCCATTATTATATGAGCGGACTAAATATTTGAATATTAATTTAGTTGCTTCTAGTGCATTTGCATTTGTGAAGTTTGTTGCCAAACATGAGACATATGCTTCTAGAGAGTGGACTAATGCATCAATTCCTGATGTCGCTGTCAATCCTTTCGGCATGTTATCAACTAGGTCTGGATCAACAATTACCATATTAGGAGTCAATGCATAATCAGCGATAGCATATTTGTAATGAGTGTTCTCGTCTGTAATGATAGAGAATGGGGTGACTTCAGAACCAGTTCCCGATGTTGTTGGAATTGCTACCATCATTGCTTTTTTGCCCAATGCTGGAATATCGCATATTCTTTTTCTTATATCCATGAATCGCATGGAAATATCTTCAAAGTTGGTCTCTGGTTGCTCGTATAATAACCAAATAATTTTAGCTGCATCCATAGGAGAACCACCGCCAAAAGCAATAATTACATCAGGTTCATACGGCCGTACAATTGCCAGTGCCTCATTGATTGTGTCAAGTGTAGGCTCTGGTTTGACCTTAAAGAATACTTGATGATCAATCCCTGCTTCATCTAGAACTTTTGTAACATTATCAACTGCGCCTGATCCAAATAAATGTCTGCCAGTTACAATGAACGCACGTTTTTTCCCTTTAAGTTCTTTAAGTGCCAGGTCGGTACATCCTCTTTTAAAATAAATCATTGGAGGAACTTTGAACCATAACATATTTTCTCTCCTTTCGGCTACAGTTTTGTAATTTAATAAATGTTCTACACCAATATTTCCAGACACAGCATTACCTCCCCAAGAACCACATCCGAGTGATAATGATGGTTGCAGTTTAAAGTTGTACAAATCTCCGATACCACCTTGTGACGATGGCGTGTTTATCAAAATACGACAAGCTGGCATTTTTGTTGCATACGTATTTATTCTGTCGGTTTTTCTTTCATCTGTATAAAGTACAGATGTGTGACCAGCACCACCTTTTGATACCAATTCATATGCCATGTCAGCTGCTTGTTCAAAGTTTTTAGCTTTGTACATTGTTAAAATTGGCGATAATTTTTCTCGTGAGAATGGGTCTTCCCAATCGAGTTTTGCACGTTCACAAAGAAGAATTTTCGATTCTGCAGGTATCGAAAATTCAGAAAGTTCAGCAATTTTGCAAGCAGATTGACCAACAATTAGAGGATGTGCCGTTCCTCTTTTTGGGTCGATGAAAGGAAGATCTATCATTTTCTTTTCATCTTCCTTGCTCACTAAATAAGCACCTCTATATATAAATTCTTTTTTTACGTCTTCATAAATTTCTTCGCAAACAATGACAGACTGTTCAGAAGCACAAATCATTCCATTATCGAATGTTTTTGACATGAGGACGGAAGATACTGCCATTTTTATATCAGCGGTTTCATCGATAACAACCGCTGTATTTCCAGGTCCTACACCAAGAGCAGGTTTCCCTGATGAATACGCTGCTTTAACCATGCCTGGACCACCTGTTGCAAGGATACAATTGATATTGTCATGATGTAGTAATGCATCAGATAGTTCCATTGTAGGGACATCAATCCACCCAATAATATTTTGTGGAGCACCTGCTTCGACAGCAGCATTTAAAACAACTTTAGCAGCAGCTATTGTAGATTTTGGCGCTCTTGGATGTGGCGAGAATACGATACCATTTCTCGTTTTTAATGCTAATAATGCTTTAAAAATCGCTGTTGAAGTAGGGTTTGTAGTAGGAATGATCCCTGCAATAATTCCTAATGGTTCTGCTACTTTCTTTATCCCATTTTCTATATCTTCACTGACAATACCGCAAGTCTTGGTATTTTTGTGTTTGTTGTAGATATATTCTGATGCGAAGTGATTTTTTATAATTTTATCTTCTAAAACTCCCATTCCGGTTTCTTCTATTGCCATTCTTGCCAATGGAATACGAGCTTTATTAGCAGCAGTTGCAGCAGCTTTAAAAATTCTATCTACATCTTCTTGAGAAAATTTTGAAAATTCTTCTTGTGCCTTTTTTATTCTATTAAGCAAATTGTTCAAAGCTTCAATACTGTCAATAAGTTCAGTTTCTTTTTCCTGTACTTTTGCCATTTTACATCTCCTTTTTAATAGTGATTAACCCCTCAATTGGCATTTTATTACCATCCAAGAAATATGTCAAGAACACTATAAATAAAAGATATTAAGATTTTGTAAACAATGATAAAATATACATGTAAATAATCTATGATGCGGATGTTTCATAAAAGAAATTGTTGAGAAATTTGATAGTATACGGAAACATCCGTAGCGAGATAATTATTTTTATTGAACTTTGAATTTTTATTTACGCTGGAATGAATTAAATCGAATTTAAAAAGGCTGTTTTAATAGTATTAAAACTGTTTCGAAATATGATATTAAAATTTCATTGCA
>CAZPRW010000012.1:0-12940 GCA_964589405.1 uncultured Opitutales bacterium
CTGAATACGGAGATCCTGCATCACCAACAACGCCATATTTTGCAACAATTACAGCATTTTCAGCAGGAGATAGCCCAAGTTTGATCCCTAATGGAACATAAACAGTCGCTACAATAGGCACTGTAGAAAAAGATGATCCTATCCCTACAGATATCAAAAATCCTACAAACAACATGCTCAATGATGACAATGCTTTATTGTGAACAGCATGTTCAGCTATTAAATTGATTAATGAATGAATCCCTCCTGTCGCATGCAAAACATTTCCAAAGCCCGCAGCAGCAAGCATAGTAAATGAAATCACTGCCATCATTTTGAAACCATCTGCTACAACATTATCGGAGTCTTTCCTTCGAACCACACCACCCAATGACAATACTAAAAAACCACCAAGAGCACTTAAAATAACTTCACATGAAACGATTTGTACTACTAATGCAGCAACAATCGCCAATGTCGATATTATGACCTCTTTCCTTACAATGGTAAGATTTCCACTCGTCGCCTTTGATTCGGAAACTTTATAATAACGTGGTTTTCGATAGTAAAATAATGCGCAACACAGACCGACCGACATACCAATAACAGGGAACAACAACACACGTATAATATCGTGCACAGATAGCGCAAGTCCGTTAATAGAAAGATAGTGCGCCAAAATATTATCTAAAAAAATCTCACCAAACCCTACTGGAATAACCATATAAGCAACAATTAATCCAAATGTTATAACACATGCAACTGCCCTACGGTCAATATTCATTTTATTGAAAATCCCCAATAACGGCGGTATTAATATTGGAATAAATGCAATATGAACAGGTATTACATTTTTACACGCTATCGCCATTAGACCGATAGCTAATAACAACATTATTGTTGTACGATGGTCAGACGGTGTTACAGAAAACTCTTGTTGTCGATTGCGTGATCGTAAATGCAACAAATGTGCTACTTTTGACATCAAAACATTCGGCAACCCAGAATGTGCTATTGCTGATGCAAATGCACCGAGCACAGCATAACTTATTGCAATCTTAGCACCTCCTCCAAGCCCTTGGGCGAAAATATCAACAGAATCTTTTAATGAAATCCCATCAACAAGCCCAGCAACCAATGCACCTGTCGTCAATGCTATGACAACATTAATGCGAAAAACGCACATTATTAAGACAACCAAAACAGATACAATGACCGAATTAAAAATTATCATGAATATATCATCTAGTAGACATGCAATGCTTTCTTACAAGTATTTTTGCCAAAAAAACATGTATTGGTCATTTCGACAAACACAACCAAACACAAGCGACAGAAGATGGCGTCCCGTAGGGGAATCGAACCCCTGTTGCAGGAATGAAAATCCTGAGTCCTAACCGCTAGACGAACGGGACAATATAACAACCGATATTTCGACACTTACAATTAGCAAGCTTTTTATTCTTTTATGATAAAAATTTTTCTTTCTTATAAAAAATAACCAATTAAAGAGTAAATTTTTCCTCGAAAGATTGACTTCAACAACTGTAAAAACATTCCCTTGTGGTTGTGGAGGATGAATAATATGACGTATATTTTGCAAACATTGCCTTATGGATACGATGCTTTATCGCCAATAATGTCAAAGCAAACGCTTATGCTTCATCATGACAAACATCATGCTGCTTATGTTAATAATTTGAACACATTGTTATCAAATAATGCCGTAAATAACAATCTTCCGATTGAAGAATTTATCCAAAAAATTGATGATCTTAAAATAAATAATGAAACAAAACAAAAAATAATATTTAATGCTGGCGGACATTGTAATCATCAGTTTTTCTGGGAAATTTTACAACCGAAACCAACAAAACAAATCCAACAAAATTTAATAGATGCAATTAATATATCTTTTGACAGTTTGGATGATTTTAAAGAAGCGTTTAAATCATGCGCTATGGCACATATGGGCAGTGGATGGGCATGGTTGTGTTACGACAATGAAACGAAACAATCACAACAAAGGCTATTCATTCGTTCCACACTAAACCATGACACACCAACAATGAATCATATAACTGGTAAACATGGTATCCCATTATTAGTTTTAGACATCTGGGAGCATGCCTATTATTTGCAATATCAAAATAGAAAATCGGAATACATCGACGCATTTTGGGACATTGTCAATTGGAATAAAGTTGCGGAACATCTAAATAATGCCATGAAAAAATAATATGGTCAATCATTTATCAGAATGCTTGCAACGATATCCTCAACTGATTGCATGCGAAAAAGACATTCAGCAAGCGCATGATGTCATCGCTGCTAGCTATCGTTTGAATGGGAAATTACTGATTTGTGGCAACGGTGGTAGTGCGTCAGATTCAGGACATATAGCAGGGGAATTATTGAAAAGTTTTTGTAAAAAACGAGAAATCGATGCCGAAATAAAAAATATTATTGGTGATGAAATTGCTAGTAATCTTCAAGGGGCGTTACCAGCGATTTCATTGCCAGATATGGTATCTATCAACACAGCGTACGCTAATGATTGCAACCCACAATATTGTTATGCACAATTGGTATACGGATTGGGAAATGCTGGTGATGTCCTATTAGCCATTTCAACATCAGGAAATGCTAAAAATGTAAATTTAGCAGCTATTATAGCACGTGCAAAAAAAATGCCAGTAATCGGTCTATCTGGTAAATCCGGCGGAAAGTTGTTATCAAATTGCGACGTTTGCATACGAGCGCCAGAAACAGAAACATTTAAAATACAAGAATTACACCTTCCGATTTATCACACATTATGTCTGATGCTAGAAGAAACATTTTTCGGACAATCCGAATAATACAACAATCATTCAATTAACATTTTAGCACCAGTGTTAGAAACAAAAAATCAAATATGATCTTATGTATGACATTGTGTTTTTTCGTTAAATATTAGAATTAAGAAAAATTGTTTAATCAGTGTGCAACTTCAGCAACAAAAACAAATTAATGAGATTATACATTTCAAAAAAAAACAAAACTATCACTTATGTAGATTTTCTAAATCAGATTGCAGTTGTAATAATTTTTCTTGCATGAGATTAGTAATCGATGCTGTTTCTAAATCTTTAATTTCAGAAAATGATATTGTAACAATGTCTGTATAAATCTTAGAAAATGGAACAGGAATCTTTAATTTATCCCAACTTGGAATAGTAAAATACAACGATGGATGTATTGCGATTAATATAACATCGCATTGTGCAGATTGCGCAGTCATCGCAACACCATTTTTAAACACATGCGAAGGTCCACGCGGCCCATCCGGTGTAATTGCAATAAAAAATCCACTCTTTAATTTATCTGTCATTATTGATATCGCTGATAATCCTCGTCGTTTGCTAGATCCACGAACACTACCAATGCCAACCTTTGAAAACAAATATGATAACCAAGCGCCATCTCTTGATGGACTGACCAAACCAGCAATTTTGGATGATTTTGGCAATAGTTTTTTTATTTTATAAATTGATAATAAATTATCATGCCAGAATGCAAACAATGCCGGTTTATGAGATTGTTTTTTCCATTCACGTGCTAATTTCGATGGCCTTACAAACAATGTCTTTGAATAAAGTTTTAGTAAAAATACAAAGACAGTGCCCAATACCCTTTGCCACCGCTTTTTTAAAATTTGTATTTTGGGCAAGTTAGACATCACTATCGATCTTTGGGAAAAGTATCGTTTTATCCCCTATACTTTTCCTGTTCAAAATATCAAATTTTAACATGCAATCATTCCACATGACATCACAACCATATCCTATCAACGATAATATTTTTTTAGAAATTGTCGGCATGACAGGATATAATAACATGACAGATATTCGCAAACATTCCATCGACAATGCTAATGTTGATATTATTCGTTTCTGATCGGCAACATCTTGTGACTTGGCCAACTTCCATGGTGCACGACATTCTATATATGCATTAATAGAACTGACGCACGAAAACAAACGCTCCAATGCCTGATTATAAGCAAAATTGTTATAATGTCGGATGATTTCTTCTGAACCGTCTAAAAATGTTCGTCGCAATTTTTGTTCTTCCTGTTCAGAAAAATCAACAGATCCTATAACTCCATCGCAATACCTGTGTACCATGTTCAATAATCTGCTAACAAGGTTTCCGAGATCATTCGCAAGATCATAATTATAACGTGTCAATATTCGATCATATGAAAAATCACCATCCTGTCCCATCGTCATCTCGCGGATTAGATAATATCTAATAGCATCCACTCCGAACACTTCTGCAAGTTCTATAGGATCAACAATATTTCCAGTTGATTTCGACATTTTTTCTCCTGACATCAACCACCATCCATGCACTAATAAATGTTTTGGCAGTTCTATACCAAGAGCATGCAACATTATCGGCCAATAAACAGCATGTGCAGGAACCATAATATCCTTCCCGATAATATGATAATCTGCTGGCCAATAATTATTAAATTCAGGTGTCTGAAATTTTGCACCAGTTATGTAATTTAACAAAGCATCAAACCATACATATGTAACATAATCCTTGTCAAATGGCAGTTCTATTCCCCATGACAGCCGTTCTTTCGGACGTGATATACAAAGATCATTGATCGGTTCTTTTAAAAATTCTAACACTTGTTTCGCACGAAAGTGCGGCAAAATGAAATCAGGATGTAATTTTATATAATCTATCAACCAATCTTGATATTTCGACAATTTAAAAAAATAATTCGTCTCTGATATTGTTATGACTTCACCATAATCCGACGGCCACTCACCATTTATTTTGTCCTTTTCCAAAACAAACCGTTCTGCTGTCTTACTATACCATCCAGAATAATTTGATTTATAAATTTCACCATCATCGAACAATTTTTGCAAACATGATTGAACGACAGACTTATGATCATCATCAGTCGTACGAATATACCTATCGTAATCGATATTAAACAACTTACACAAGTGTATAAAATTGTCGGCAATGGCATCACAATGTTGTTTCTCGTCAATTCCCTCTTTTTCAGCAGATTGACTGACCTTCAGCCCATGTTCATCCAACCCTGTCAACAAACGAACGTCATACCCCTGTACCTTCATCATACGAACAGTCGTATCAGCTAATATTTTTTCATAAGTATGGCCAATATGCGGCTTGCCATTAGCATAGTCTATCGCTGTCGTAATGTATGATGTTTTCATGCAACAACATTACCGCTATTGGTTGTTAAATAATTGGCAATTATATTTTTCCTTTTGCTAAAATCTTAGACAACCAGACCATTATGACAATCAATATTGATGATAATATCAAACGAGAAAATTTAACAGATTCATGAAAAAATACACATGATAACATCATACTCAATGGAATTTGTATATTCGATAGTATTGCAACGGCAGAAATAGGAGCACGAATAACACCAATGTTCCATAATGTATGTGCCAACCAACAAAATATCACACCAAATATTATCGTATGAAAAAAATACATTACATCACATTGAAAACAAAGATTGTTCGACAAATCAAATAATACAAAGGGCAAACATGCAAAAGTTGCCCCGAAAAACAAAATACATCCACATGATAATAATGATATATCACGGTTAATGTTTAAAAACCGTTTCAACATCACCTGACCACTCGCAAATGAGAAATTACATAATTGAGAAAATAATACACCATACAATGACAACGATATATTATATTTATCTGTGACTAAAGGAACTATCATCAACGTTAACAGCGTTACTATTGACAGCAACATCATGAACTGTTTGGACTTATTTCGTACTCCGATTAAAGTAATATAGATAGGTGTGGTTAATAATAATAATGCTGCTTCATGCCCTGCTAAATACTTTAACGATATTTGGAAACATCCATACATCAGCCCAAATTCAACAGCACCTATTATAATCAACTGCCATATTTTTCGCCAATTAAACATTTTCTTTTTAAAAAATGGCAATGACAAAAGACATGCAACAAAGCAAAATATAGCCGATGTAACAAATGGAAATTGATGACAGATAAAATATTTATTTACAGGTATTGATAACGCCATCAATAACGATGACAACATTAGCCATATCATGAATATTGCTGTTGAATAAATAAATATGCATTCACGAAAAGACAAAAAATTTTAATAATAAAAACTTATTATCAAATTCATGAATTGATATTAAAAAAACCTAAAAACAAAGACTATTTGAACTCAAACTTTATTTTAGCCTCCTTCTGAAGCACTAACTTTGCCGAAAATAATTTACCAGTGCGTTTGGACCGAAAATTATCTAGCATATCCGTTGTTTTATCTATCAATAATTTTTGCATTTGATCGACAGGAATATCACGTTCCAACATTTTTTTCGATATTCGCAGTTTGCACTTTTTATCAAAATAATTTTTGCAAATATAAGCATTGTCTGACATTACCACTTCAGACTGACAAAATGGACACACCCCTATCACTTCTAATTGATCAATTTCTTCTTTCGACAATGTAGGACCAGACATTGATTCGGAATATTCGTTTTCAAATTCAAACACTACATTCATATTATCGTCTAATACCAATGTTGCAGAAAATTCTGCACCAATCTTTGATTTAAACCCTGATAATGGCCCAACTCGCTTGTCTTTCAATAAAGTTACTACTTCTTCTTCTGAAATCTTCCTACCACCAATAATTTTATTTATTTTGAACTTACCATCCTGAGATTTATAATCTTTTATCATTTCCAACAATGGCTGACCATCTGTTGGTGAAATTATTGATGTTGTAACACCTGTTTCTGTAAACTGTTTTACTTTATCCACAATTGCCTCTGTTAGCGTAGAAATTTCTTGCATAAATGTAGTCCTGGCAAATTCCCCACTTTCCATCTTGCGCAATTTATATTCCCATTCTCCTGTCATCGCCGGGCTTGACAATGTTTCAATATTTGCCGATTTCAGAAAATTTAACAAATTTTCTGCTTTAGCAGTTGCTCTTAGATCCTTCTTTTCACGGACCAAATAATTTAATGACAATAAATGTTCTATTATTTGCGCACGTGTTGCAGGGGTTCCCAACCCACGTTCTTTCATCGCCTCTACAAGATCGTCATCTTCCAATAACTTTCCAGCACCTTCCATAGCTGCTAACAATGTCGCTTCATTATACGGAGCCGGTGGTCGAGTGACATCATTTGACATTTTTACATCAATAATATTTGCTTTAGGAGGTGTGCCATCAGCTTCCACTACAGCTGGCAAATTACGATTATTTTCATTATCTGATTTTCCATATACTGCCATCCACCCTGGGGTGACTAATACCTTGCCTTCTGTCTTGAAAACATAATCTTTGGCTGTTGTTAAACGAGTAGTTATATCAAACTCAGCATCCGGAAAAAATACACAAATAAACCGTTTCAACACCATTGAAAAGATCTTCCATTCTTCATCCTTTAAATTTTTTGGTGGTTGTTGTGTAGGTACTATCGCGAAGTGATCACTGACTTGTTTGTTATTAAAAATTTTTCTATTACTACCATCAATACTACGATTATTGATAATCTCTTGCGCAAATACTCTATGTTCATCATTAACAGCAGCTAAGATTTTGTAACATGTATCAACATAATCTTCTGTCAGCGCACGGGAATCTGTCCTTGGATATGTCAAACATTTATGTCGTTCATATAACGATTGAGCAATGCTAAGCGTCATATTAGCAGGCATACCATACCTTGTATTTGCTTCTCTTTGCAATGTTGTAAGATCGTATAATCTGGGCGCAGACTGCCTAGAACGTTTTTTTTGCTCTTTTATATCTGCAATTTTTATACCCTGAAGGTCCAATAATATTTTTTCTGCATCTTCTTGTGACCAGAATCTATCAATACGATCATGTTCATTAGTTGCATCTAATTTATCAGATTTTTGCAATACTCCATCATATTCTCCATTAGTTATGCTGAATCGACCATTTATTTTCCAAAATGTTTTGGGAATAAAATTTGCTATATCACGATCACGATTGACGATCATTGCCAATGTCGGCGTTTGCACACGTCCTACCGTCGCTGCTTGCTTGGATGCAAAACTAAATATTTTCGATGTTATTGCTCGAGTCCCATTTATTCCTATTAACCAATCTGCTTCTGAACGACATTTCGCAGCATCCTGCAAATTTTGCATGTCAGAACTATCGCGCAGACACTGGAAAGCATCCTTAATACCTTGTAATGTCATCGATGACAACCACAATCTCTGGAATGGTTTTTTGCATTTTGTTTGTTCGTAAATATAAGTAAATATTAGTTCTCCTTCTCTACCGGCATCGCATCCATTGATCAATGACTCAACATCATCTCGCTGAATCAATTTTTTTAATTCATTTAATCGTTTTTTTGTCTTTTCAATTGGTTTTGTTTTGAATTTTTTTGGAACTATTGGCAATGTCGTCAATGACCACCGTTTCAATGATTCATCAATATCTTCTGGCATTACCAATTCTACCAAATGCCCGACTGCCCAACTGACAACATATTCTTCACCTTCATACCGATCATCAAATTTTTTGAATTTTCCCAATGCCTTTGCTAAATCAGCTGCTACACTCGGTTTTTCAGCAATAATCAATTTTTTCATGCTTATTTCTGTAATGAACGATCTAAGAATCCAACCTTCCGATATACTTTTGCAATCATTTTATTTGCTCTGGACTGTGCAACAGCGGCGCCCTGTTCTAATACTGACATTAAATAATTTTTATCATCAACTATTGCATGATATTTTTCACGAACAGGACGTAATTTACTAACCACTACATCTGCTACAGCATCTTTGAACGATGAATAATTTTTCATATCAGAACATTCTTTTTCTGCATCATGAACATCAACCCCTTTACACGCTGCAAAAATATTTAATAAATTTGCAATACCTGGCCGCTCCTTATCATACATTATGCAATTCTCAGAATCTGTAACAGCACTCATTATTTTTTTTCGAATTACAGTATCTTCGTCTGTAATAAAAATTGTAGCATTTTGATTATTGTCGGACTTCGACATTTTCGACACCGGATTTTGCAAAGACATTATTCGAGCACCAGATCTTCCAATATACGGCTCTGGAACATTGAATGTGTCAGAATATGCATTATTAAATTTTATTGCTACATCTCGCGTCAATTCCAAATGCTGTTTTTGACCCTCTCCAACAGGCACCATATCAGCGTTATATAATAATATATCTGCTGCCATCAGTACTGGATAGAATAACAACCCTGCACCTACAGACTCTCCAACTTTTTGTGACTTGTCTTTAAATTGTGTCATACGTTCTAATTGACCAATCGGCGTTAAACACGACAATATCCACATCAATTCAGTATGTCCAATTACATGTGATTGCAAAAAAATATTACATTTTGATGGATCCAACCCACAAGCAATATATTGCGCGACACAGTCCAATGAATTTTTTCGCAATTCAGCAGCTACTTGAGGCACTGTAATTGCATGTTGATTTGCTAAAAAGAACAAACAATCATAGTCATTGATCATAGTTTGCCATACACTTAGTGCGCCTAAAAAATTTCCTAAATGCAGCCTTCCTGTCGGCTGCACACCAGTCAATATACATTTTTTGTTCACACTTGTCATAACAACTACCTTTTAGTAAAAAATCTGAGCATTGAGTCTCTTATGCCTTTTGCAACAAAACGTTCAATCGGCTGAAAAATACGTTTCCATAAAAACCGCAATGTATCATTGCATCTTATATGCTGATAACCTCCAACATCTATTCTATCGGCATATTTCCAAAATTTTAAAAATATATTTGTTTCATACGAAAACATATGACATTTCGTCAATACCGATATCAATTTTCGATTACACGAATGCGGCTTCATCCCACTGTAATGAAAAATGACAGCTCTCTGTATTGTTTTTAAACATTTCTCAGCCAATGGTGTAAATGGACAAAAATTATACTTTGGTGACAATGGACAATGTTCATCATTGCTCAAACATACATTCATTGCATCCTGCTCTGGACAACTGAATACAACATTTGATGTTTGTATACATTCAATCACACGTTCAAATATTCTTGATTCCTCAAATCGCTTGCAATCAATGAGCAACATCCCAGATAAAAAATACTTATTCGACAAAGGAACTCCGATTCTTTTCTCATATCGTTCTTTGCTGTTGCTGTTAAAAAAGTTACCATCTTCTTCAACTGCACCGAACGGACACCCTGCAAGATCTTCATTCCATAATTCCGCAATGTCACCATCCGCTATAATATCACAGTCCAAATAAATAACACGTTCTAATCTCGGAAAAATTTTCGGAATTGCCAGTCGATAAAATACCGCTGTACTAAACCATGATGGTATTGCATAATTTTCAATAGAATCTATTCGTTCCGGCAGACCGAACTGCAATGAAACTACATTTCTCAATGTAGATACAAATTGTTCAAGTTCCGTTCTTTTTTCATCAGAAATCCCACAATCGACAACGTAGACAGCCAACGACGATGATGTATTGCTATCAATCGACAACAACGCCACTTTGAAATAATCCGCAAATTTTTCATCAAACACAAAACACAGATTTATTGGCTTGTTCATAATTAAAACACTGTTTCAATTATTTTGTCAGCCAATCCATACTCGATCGCTTCTTGTGCATTCATATAAAAATCACGATCAGTATCTTTTGTAATTTTTTCTAATGGCTGGCCAGATGCTTCCGATAAAATTTTATTCAGTTCAGCACGTGTTTTTTCCATCTCTTGCGCCTGAATATTGATATCAACCGCCTGTGCAACAATTTGTCCCATGATCAATGGTTGATGTATCAGCACACGTGCATTTGGGTACAGATATCGATTACCACGTTTCGCACCGCACAAAAGAATCGACCCCATACTAGCAGCAATACCAGTAACAATCAACCGAATTGGAGATTTTATCAATATCATAGTATCATATATTGACATCCCTGCCGTAATCGACCCTCCTGGCGTATTCACAAAAAAATCAATCGGCTTGCCAGGACATACCAATTCAAGATACAGTAATTTTTCTGTAATATCTTTTGCTGATTTGTCATCAATGCCTCCCCACAAAAATACTTTACGCTCCTTTAAGAACTGTTTTTGAATGACCGATGAACAACTGCCATTCTGATATTTTTCAGATTCTTCACATGGATCAATATCATCTTCATCATCATTCATCATACCGAACAATTTCATACTCATATACAATTATATTCAACATCAATTATCGATTACCAGCATGAAATCAATCTTTTGTTACTTTTTGTGCTTTTATTAACTGATATCTCATGTATCAATTATCAAATACATTACATTGATATTGATTAATGCTTCCTCGAAGCACCATATACAATAATAAACATCACAACGATCAATAAATTGATTTAAAAGTTACGCAAGATATCGTCCAAGTACTGTTAATGAATCAATTCATCAAAAACAATATCATCGAATTCGCTTTTCAACCACCAAAAAAACAAAAAGAAAGGGCATCGCATTAATGCGATGCCTTATTCGATTACGAGAAACACTTTTGTGGTTGATTGATTACTTTAAACTAATTAAACTTTTTTCTCTCGCAAAATTTTCTTTCACTTCCTGTAAGTCCTTCACATGGGTTTGGTTTAGCTTTCTTTTGCGGCACACCGTTCCCTGTTTTACCATTTTGATTTGGCCGTTTTTCTCCTTTAGGATTATTGGCACCTTGTTTACTATCTTGATTATTCGCAGGTTTTTCCGCAAAATACGCCCCAGCAAAAGACACAGTACCTAAAACACCTAGCCCTGCACATAACAGCGTCGGATGATCTGCCATAGTATCTCCAATATTTCTAAAAAATTCTCCAACATTAGATTTAGCTTCTTTTTTATCATTATCTGAGACCTTTTTAAGTTCATCATCACATTGCTTTATTAAGCCTTTTAAATCATCACATACTTTATTAGCAATGCTAATACTATCATACTCAGAGGCAAACGAATCTAATACTCCTTTGCTTTTATCCCATCCGGCTTTTCTGCTTTTCAGTTCTTTTGAGCTACATGTGTTGCTTATGCCGCATTCATGAAGACCAACATAACCAATCATGTTATTGGTATAACGTACCACACACTTGGCAGCTTCATTCACTTCGCCTACATTGCATTTCGCCAAATTGTTAACAAGTTCATCGTTTTTAAACTGGAACTCATAATTACGCATACAGACAATATTACTATTAGTACTCATATTTTATCCTTTTTAAAAAAATTCCTTTTTATTTTTCTCAAAAACCATTAATTGCCATTCTCACATCTCGAAAACAGACAATTACTTCAGAT
This sequence comes from uncultured Opitutales bacterium, assembly GCA_964589405.1. Taxonomy (GTDB): domain Bacteria; phylum Verrucomicrobiota; class Verrucomicrobiia; order Opitutales; family JAIRKQ01; genus CAZPRW01. The sequence continues at coordinate 12,426 of CAZPRW010000012.1, forward strand.
CGATTCACAATTGTTTTTAAGATGGCTCTAAATTTACCGATTACTTCTATCACAACATTACACTGCAATTTGTTATTAGTAAGTTTCGTCTTATTTAGAGAATCGCTACAATTCAATCGTTGCATGTTAATACATATGCAAAATATTTTTTGGTAAGTCAAGCATAAAAGCCTACTCTTTGTTATGTTTTTTGACACTGGCAACTTAAACATTCAATTTATCCAAAAAAACAAAAAAGAAAAAGGCATCGCATTAGGGCGATGCCTTTTTCGATCACGAATAACACTTTTGCGGTTGATTAATTACTTTAAATTAATTAAGCTTTTGTCTCTCGCAAAATTTTCTTTTAGATCCATCAACTCCATCATATTAATTGTTTAGCTTAGTGCTTCTTTTGACAGCGAAGCTCCTTCTTGTTTAGTTTTTTTGGCCGGCGGAACATTTCCTTGTTCGGAATTTGGATTTGGCCGTTTTTCTCCTTTAGGATTATTGGCACCTTGTTTACTATCTTGATT
>CAZPRW010000013.1:0-12653 GCA_964589405.1 uncultured Opitutales bacterium
AATGGGCAATTGCATATAAATACCATCCAGAACGCGCAACAACACATTTAAACAATATAATTTTTCAAGTCGGGAGAACAGGGATTGTAACCCCTGTAGCTGATTTCGACACTGTCATATTATCTGGAACACGAGTATCGCGCGCAACATTGCATAATGCTGATGAAATGGCCAAGCACGACATTCATGTAGGAGATTACGTAATTGTTGAAAAAGCAGGAGAAATAATACCTGCCATTGTTGCTGTCGACAAATCAAAACGTCAAAACCACAGCATACCATTCTCATTTCCTACACACTGCCCTGCATGCAATTCACAACTCATACAATTGCCCAACGAGGTAGCATGGCGTTGCCAAAACACCAATTGCCCATCACAAATACGTCGTCGAATATCGCATTTCGTCTCAAAATATGCAATGGATATTGATGGATTGGGCGAATCATTAATAGACAAATTAGTCTCAAGTGGCATCTTAAAAAACTTGCAAGATATTTATCGGCTTACATTCAACGACATTGTCTCTATTGAAAAGTTTGGAACAAAATCATCATTGATGTTATTAGAAAATATTGATAAAAGCAAAAATAATCCATTCTGGAGATTATTACATGGAATAGGAATATCAGGAGTCGGAATACAAACCGCAAAAGATATTGCACGTCATTTCACTTCGTTCGAATCATTGCAATCAGCAACATCATACGATTTAGAAAAAATCAATGGTATAGGGAGCACAATTTCGTCAGCAATAATCGCTTTTTTCAACGAAAAAAACAATCAACAGTTAATATCAGACTTAAAAGAACTTGGTGTCCTCTGCAAACATACAGAAACAATACAAACGAATGCAAAAATTAGCGGAAAAACATTCGTATTAACTGGAACATTGTCAACAATGACACGTCAAGAAGCAGCAACATTGATCGAGAACAACGGAGGAATTGTTTCAAACACCGTATCAAAAGCTACAAATGTATTGATAGCTGGAGAAAATTGCGGATCAAAACTGACAAAAGCACAATCTCTTGGTACAGAAATATGGAATGAAGAATATTTCACAAATGTCATTAATAAATCTGAATAAATTTGCTTTGATCCCTTTATTGTCCAATTGTACGTTATTAAATCGGTCAATCATGCTCTCATTATTGATATGTTTTTCAATCGTCACCATCTGTCAAAAACCTTCTAATCTTGCTTAAAAAATTTCATATATTAAAAACCATATACTGCGTTGCATACCCGGAATATAAGGCTTACGCTCTTCAGCATGTCCAGGTATAAAAACAGAGGTGCCAAAACGCCGATTAACTCTAGCTCGTGGTCCAATATATCTCGCCATAATTAAACTCCTTATTACGCCCTTCTTACCTTACGCGGCCTGCATCCATTGTGCGGCACCGGTGTAATATCCATTATTTCATCTACTGTCAGCCCCAATGCTTGAACTGTACGAATGGCTGCATCACGACCCATCCCTGGCCCCTTAACCTTTATGGTGACCTCTTTCATTCCATGAGATATCGCTACCTTGCCTGCATCCTGAACTACCATTTGAGCTGCATATGCTGTTGACTTCCGTGACCCTCTGAAATTACATTTTCCAGAACTTGCCCATGAAATTACATTCCCTCCCATGTCCGTAAACGACACTTTGGTATTATTGAAAGTCGCTAAAATATAACATATCCCCTTCGTGATATTTTTACATTTTTTCGCTTTCCTTATATTAGTATCTATTGTCTCATCAAACAAAGAATTCAACACACTAGCGGCTCCTCCTCCTTGCACATCGGCAACTGGCACAGCGGATTGGTCTTCTTTTACTGCTTCGCTCATTTTATTCCTCCTTTCTCTCTACGTTTTAGCTTTTCTTTGATACTCCTACTGTCTTCCGTGCTCCCTTCCGAGTCCGAGCATTGGTGGATGTGATTTTTCTATTTTTTTGCCTAAACACCTTTAGGCGCATTCGTTACGCACATAAAACACAAAATTCATCCATTACTTACAAATTTTTTCAAAAACCATTATGCATTCACATTTTTGGAGGTACAAACGTCATTTATTACATTCGCAACTTGTCGATTGTTTTGTTTTATTACGATTAATTGCTTGTAGTGATCAAGTCTGTCTCGTATGATACACTCGCACTGCATTATATTTGATTTTCTAAACTTTTCAAATATCCAAAAAGAACTGGCAGAGATTTTGATATATTCAACACCTTACCTAATTTATCGGTAAAACAGTGCGTAGATTGACCTTCTGCACATAAAATGTTGTTTTGAGAAGAATTGAAGAACGAATACTTTAAAATAAAACGAGCAGAACTTACTTTAACAACATCAACGTGTACACATATAATATCATCAAACATAACAGATGACTTATAAGAACATTGTACATCAACAACAGGACTGAAAAAACCATTCGCCTCAAGTGATTTAAACGGGCATCCCAATTTGTCCAAAAATGCGATTCTAGCGTCCTCCATCCATTTAATATAATTAGAATGGTGCACGACCCCCATCTTGTCTGTTTCGTGATAGCTTGCTCTATGTTCACACACAATCACTGTTAATACCTCATTTTTATATTAATATCACAATGGATTTTTTCACATAAGTATACTACACAAACCAGACAAAAAATATAAGCGACCAAGGATCAAACACTTAGCCGCCTACATCCACAACAATTAACAAACAAAAAAATTTTATTCTGCTTTGTCATCTGCTGCAACCGGCTCAGTAGCATCTGGAGTAACTTCTGCCTTCTTTTTTGCAACAGGCTGCTTGCGCGTTCTTTTCTTCTTTGATTTAGAATAGCCAACATCATCAGCTGGGATCAACTCGATAATTGCCATTTTAGCAGCATCTCCAACACGCCGCATTAATTTATAAATACGAGTATACCCACCATTTCGCTTGATAAATTCTACCGCGCGCTCGTTGAATAACTTGGCAGCCGTATCCTCATCATGAATACGAGATATCGCCAAACGCAAATAATGCAACTTGCGAATTCTATCATCTGTCAAGTAAGCCTTCTTTGACATTGTAATCAACTTCTCAGCAAACGGACGCAACGCCTTCGCTTTCGCTAGTGTAGTTGTTATTCTGCCATGCTTAAATAACGCTACCGCCAAATTCGCCATCAATGCCTCACGATGTTCTTTCGTGCGACCTAGCGAGTACTTATGTTTCCCGTGACGCATTTTATACCCAAATTATATTGTTAATTATATTATTAATAACGATCGAGCAACCGCTCATCAACCTTCATACCAAGAGAAAGTCCAATCTCTTCCAATTTATCTTTTATCTCATTGAGCGACTTCTTACCAAAATTCCTATACTTCAACATTTCAGCTTCTGTCTTCATTGTCAACTCACCAACTGTCATAATGTTTGCATTATTCAAACAATTTGCAGCGCGTACTGACAGCTCAATCTCATTGACGCTCATGTTGAACAACTTGCGCAAACGATTCTGTTCGTCATTGATTTCTTTTTCAGCATTTTCAAATGCAATATCAACTCCAGCCGCCGCATCAAAGACATCGAAATGATGTTTCAATATTGCAGATGCTTCTTTCAACGCATCAGCCGGCTGAATTCTACCATCTGTCCATATTTCAAGAACCAACTTATCGTAATCTGTAAATTGCCCAACACGAGTATCCTCAACAGCATACTTTACCAAAGTTACAGGACTAAACAATGCATCAATCGGCAATAACCCAATTTCAGCATGTCGTGCATGCCTCGATCCCAACAAATATCCACGACCAACACACAATTCCAATTTCGCAGAAAATTTTCGTTTTTGGTCGATATTGCAAATTATTTGCTCAGGATTCAATATCTCAAACTCACCATCACCAACGATATCCTTGGCCAACACCGGTCCTTCACGATCGACATTGATCGTAAGATTTATTAAGTCATTGCTATTGGTTTTAAACAAAACCTTCTTTACGTTCAATATGATATCAGTGACATCCTCGCGAACCCCAGATATGCTCTGGAATTCATGACTAACACCATCGATAGAAATAGAAACAACAGCAGCACCTGAAATTGAACTCAACAAAACCCTGCGAAGTGCATTACCTATGCTATGCGCAAAACCAGCTTCGAATGGCTCCGCTATAAACATAGCATATGTATCCGTTGCTGTTTGCTCAATCCTATGCAAACGATCCGGAAGTTCAAACTGACGTAGAACTTTTGTCATACAAATTTCCTATAACTCCCAAAAATTAACGACTATAGAACTCAACGATCAATTGCTCATTGATATCTTTTGAAATTTCTTCGCGCTCAGGCTCGCGGTTAACAGTGCCACGCAACAACGCCGTGTTAAATTCTAACCATGCTGGAACACTACGTCCACGATTCATTTCAATATTACGAACAGCGATTTGACGCGATGATGATTTGCCAGATATTTCAATAACATCGCCAGCGCTGCAGATATAGCTCGGAATATTTACTTTCTTACCATTAACCAACAAATGTCCGTGCGTGACAAATTGACGAGCGGCTGCACGACTTCTTGCAATACCAAGACTATATACAACATTGTCCAAACGCAACTCCAACAGCCGTAAAAATATAGCTCCAGTTACACCTCTTTTTCTCTTGGCTGTTTCGAAATATAACCTGAATTGCTTCTCAGTCAATCCGTACATATAACGAACCTTCTGTTTTTCTATCAAGCCAATCGAATAATCTGACACTTTGCGTCTCAAATGAGGTCCGTGCATACCCGGAATATAAGGCTTACGCTCTTCAGCATGTCCAGGTGGAAAAACAGAGGTGCCAAAACGCCGATTAACTCTAGCTCGTGGTCCAATATATCTCGCCATAATTAAACTCCTTATTACGCCCTTCTTACCTTACGCGGCCTGCATCCATTGTGCGGCACCGGTGTAATATCCATTATTTCATCTACTGTCAGCCCCAATGCTTGAACTGTACGAATGGCTGCATCACGACCCATCCCTGGCCCCTTAACCTTTATGGTGACCTCTTTCATTCCATGAGATATCGCTACCTTGCCTGCATCCTGAACTACCATTTGAGCTGCATATGCTGTTGACTTCCGTGACCCTCTGAAATTACATTTTCCAGAACTTGCCCATGAAATTACATTCCCTCCCATGTCCGTAAACGACACTTTGGTATTATTGAAAGTCGCTAAAATATAACATATCCCCTTCGTGATATTTTTACATTTTTTCGCTTTCCTTATATTAGTATCTATTGTCTCATCAAACAAAGAATTCAACACACTAGCGGCTCCTCCTCCTTGCACATCGGCAACTGGCACAGCGGATTGGTCTTCTTTTACTGCTTCGCTCATTTTATTCCTCCTTTCTCTCTACGTTTTAGCTTTTCTTTGATACTCCTACTGTCTTCCGTGCTCCCTTCCGAGTCCGAGCATTGGTGGATGTTCTCTGTCCGCGAACAGGCAAGCCGCAATAATGACGCAAGCCACGATAACATTTTATCGCCTGCAAACGCTTAAGATTCGACATAACCTCACGCCTAAGATCGCCCTCTAATTTCCAACCTTCAGCTGCTATAAAAGACACTATCTTATTAATGTGCTCTTCGTTGAGATCGTACGCGCGCATATTAGGGTCTATTCCCGTCATTTCCAATATCATTTTAGCGCGAGCAGGACCAATCCCTTGAACATACCGCAAGGCATATTCAATCTTCTTATTATCCGGTATATCAACTCCTAAAATACGAGGCATAATCTTCCACCATTGAATTTTAATATAATTTGAATTTCAAAAATCATTTTTTTACCAATGTCAAGATTTCTGGCAAACTATCTGTAATTAATATTGTATGCTCAAAATGTGCAGCAACTTTTTTATCCACAGTTCTTACAGTCCATCCATCTTTATCAACAAAAACTTTCTCATTTCCAAGTGTAAACATCGGTTCCAATGCCAATGTCATCCCAGGGCGCAAAACTGGACCAGTCTTAGGACGCCCATAATTCGGCACTTGAGGATCTTCATGCATGTCACGTCCAACACCATGTCCAACATAATCTCGCAATATTCCATAATTATTGCGATTTGCAACTTTTTCTATTGCATGAGAAATATCGCCAATACGATTTCCTGGCAATGCATTATCAATTCCAGCCTTCAACGCATCATTTGTCACACTGACAAACTTTTTAACATTCTCAGGTGCATCACCGATTACTATAGTACGGGTATTATCACCAACAAACCCATGATAAAATATTGCAACGTCAATACTTACAACATCACCATCTTTTAAAATAACATTCCTAGATGGTATCCCATGCACTACCTCATCATTGATCGAAATGCACGAATGCGCAGGATAAGGACTATACGCACCAGGATAATTATAACACGCACTGCGGGCACCAAGCTCCATCATAACGTCACGACCAAAACAGTCGAGATCGTATGTAGTAATACCAGCTTTAGTATGCTCCACCATACGCTGCAATACTTCTGCTGCTACAGCACATGCTTCACGCATCTTAATTATCTCGTCCTTATTCTTGATAATAATCATCGCAAGCCTATCTGGCAAAAGCCCATATCATAAGTCCAGAGATAAAAATCGCTCCCAACACAAAGAACAAAAATCGTACACTACCACTATCTTGGCTAAATGAAACATTGTGAGCAACATTACTATTGGCACGCGATTTAACCTTTTTCAAGAATCCATCATAGTTTTTCTGCAATAAATGACCTTCAATCTGTCTCATGGTGTCAAGAACCACACCAACCGCGATCAAAGTTCCAGTACCACCAAAAAATAGAGCGATCGAATACGGAATTTCAAACCAAAAATACAACAAGTCAGGCAACAATGCTATCGCTGTTAAAAAACATGCACCCGCCAATGTCAATCGCGTCATTACAAAATCCAAAAACTTTGCAGTAGCATCGCCAGGACGAACACCAGGAACATACCCACCGTTCTTTTTTAAATCATCAGCAATTTGTACAGGACGAAACATCATCGACACCCAAAAATAGCTGAAACACAATATTAATAATCCATACAACCAATAATAAAGAGACGATCCATGCACAAGCACAGATGCTGCACGTTGAAAAAAAGGAATGCCAGTAGCAGCTCCGATATATGCAAATATTTGTTGAGGAAACAACAAAATCGCACTAGCAAAAATCACAGGCATTACTCCAGAATAATTTACCTTCAACGGCAAATACGACGACTGCCCGCCATACATCTTTCGTCCAACAACACGAGAAACGTATTGTACAGGGATTTTACGATCGGCCTGCGTAACTGCAATCATTAATGCAACCACAAGAAACAACAAACCAACCATCATAACACCATGCCACACGGCCAAAGACGACGAAGCACCAACTGGCGCAAAAAACATGCGCAATGCCTGAGCTATTGCATTCGGCATCGATGACAAAATACCAGCAGCTATCAACAATGACACTCCGTTTCCTATTCCAAATGACGTTATTTGCTCTCCTATCCAAACAAGAGACAACGTTCCAGCTGTTAGAAACAAAGTCGACGTTATCAAAAACGGCACTCCACTTCCAACTACAATAGATCCATACTGTTCCGCACTGAATCCATAAAACAACTTATCTGGGTAATTAGTCAACGCCAATACAAGCAATATGCCTTGTATAAAACAAATTACTATTGTCAAATACCGCGTATATTGCGCAACGGTCTGTCTTCCGCTTTCACCATCCTGTTGCAACCTCGCCAACGACGGACAAACTGCACCAGCCAGCTGCATGATAATAGAAGCGCTAATGTACGGCATTATGCCCAATCCAAAGATAGCACCTTTCAAAAATGCACCGCCAGTGAACATATTGTACAAGCCGACCAAACCACCAGATTCTGCTGATTTAGAGATAAAAAAATCTTTCAGCGGCTGAGGATCAAGCCCTGGCAATGGTATGCTCGCACCAACACGAGCAGCAAACAACAAAGCAAGCGTAATAAAAATTTTATTACGCAATTCTTTTAATTTCAAACAATTAGTAAAAGCGGACAACATATCTCGCACTCGCTCCTTACTCCTGCCGACCGAACAATGCCACAGCTTTACCACCAGCTGCCTCTATCGAAGCAGCAGCGCTCTTTGAAAATTTATCAGCAACAACTGTCATCGGCTTGCTCAATGCAGCATTGCCCAATACCTTCACAAGGTTTGTTTCTTTTTTTATCAACCCAGCACGAAACATTGCCGCCTTATCGACGTTATCTACTTCTAGAAGAACGAGTTGACCTAAATCAACAATATCGTAAACTGTAGTAAATTTAAAATTCGAAAAGCCTCGAATCGGCAAATGACGATAAAACGGAATTCCGCTACAACATGGAGCAGGACTATATCCGGAGCGAGCCTTTCCTCCTTTATGTCCACGACCAGCAGTCTTTCCGTTACCAGACCCAACGCCTTTACCTCTACGCTTGGTCGCTTTAGAGCACGCTAAAATCCTTGGCAACTCATTAAGTTTCATAAAAAAATCCTTCTTCAATTATAGAACATCACCAGCTGACATGCGCATTTGCTTGACAGCATCACGTGTACGCATCTTCCCCAAAGCATTCAAAGTTGCACGAACAACCGCCATGTTGTTATTTGACCCCATTGACTTTGTAAGCACATCTTTAACGCCAAGCATTTCCAAAACAGCGCGGACACCACCGCCAGCTATAACACCAGTACCTTCAGCAGCAGGACGCAATAACACACGTCCACCATCGGCAACCCCAACAGCAACATGAGGAACCGTAGTTCCATTTAATTGAAATGAAACAATGTTCTTCTTAGCATGCTCTGTGCCCTTTTTGATAGCTTCAGGAACTTCTTTTGCTTTTCCACAACCAACACCAATACGACCATTTTGATCACCAACCAAAACTAAAGCAGCAAATCCAAAACGACGTCCACCTTTTACTACCTTAGCACAACGATTAACGTGAACAACCTTTTCTTTTAGTTCATCGCGAACTAATTTTGCACCACTTAAATCGCCATCGCGACGTCTGCGCGAACCAAAGCCACCCTTCTCACTACCTCTTTTAAAATCGCCCATAAACACTCACATTACTTTTTAAAACAGAACGCCCTCAGAACGAACAGCATCAGCAAATGCCTTAACCACTCCGTGGTACTTTCTAGACCCACGATCAAAAACAACTGACTTAACACCAACACCAACTGCTTTTTGCCCAAACATCTTGCCAAAAGACATTGCACCATCTACATTAGGCAACACACGACCAGTAACAGATTTACCAACAGTCGAAAGAAAAACCAACGTCTCTCCTGCTTCGTCGTTAATGCATTGCGCATAAATGTGCTTATTTGAGAATTTGACGCTTAAACGAGGCTTAAGACTCGTACCGACAACACGAGATCTAACACGACGTGCCCTCTTTTCACTACGCGCTTTTTTATCAATTTGCATACTAATTTCGCTTCCTATGTTCTAGACAACACAAATATTATGCTGTCTTCTTTCCTTCCTTGCGTCTTACAAATTCACCAACGATCTTTACACCCTTGCCTTTATAAGGTTCAACAGGGTAGAATCGCTTAATATCAGCGGCAACCTGACCGACCTTTTGCTTGTCAACGCCCTTGACTTCTATCTTCGTACCAGAACCATCGATCATCAACTTCACGCCATTAGGAACTTTATACAAGATATCGTGAGAATAACCAAGGTCCAAATCCAAGACGTCTGCACCTTTCATTGAAGCCTTAAAACCAACACCATTAATCTCCAATGTCTTCGAATAACCTTTCGAAACACCCAAAACCATGCCATTGATTATAGACCTAACCGTCCCGTGCATCATGCGCGCATGTTCGTTTTCGCAATCATTGCATACTACCGTCACGACGCCATCATTGTTAACAACCGAAACAGAACCATCAAAACAGAACCTATTACTTCCAAGAGGACCACTAACCAATACACTAGTACCGTTTTCAACAACAACACTAACTCCATCTGGTAACTCTATTGGTGCCTTACCTATTCTACTCATCTGACAAAAGCTCCTACCAAATGTAACACATTAACTCACCGCCAACTCCAGAACGCTTGGCGTCTTTTCCGGACATAACTCCTTTAGATGTAGACAATATACAATCGCCCATTCCGCCAAGAATCGAAGGAATTTCCGCCTTCGAAGTATAACGCCTACAACCTGGCTTTCCGATTCGTCCAATCTCTGTAATGGCAGACACGCCATTGACATACTTCAAAGAAATCGTTAAAAACGTGCGCGCGCCGTCGTCCACCTGAGATTTCGAAAAATCTTTAATATAACCAATATTCTTCAAAATTACAGCAATACCTTCTCTCAACTTAGACCACTGGACCGTGCAAGACGCCTTCTTAGCAGAACTTGCATTGCGCAAAACAGTCAAAAAATCACCTACAACATCCATTTTACAAACCTCTTTCTACCATGAAGACTTTGTCAACCCAGGAATTTCGCCGTTTGAAGCCATCTCTCGCAATTGAAGACGAGAAACACCGAACAAACCATGAAACCCGCGCGGACGACCGGTTATAGCACAACGATTTCGAACACGAACAGGAGAAGAATTGCGAGGCAATTTTGACATTTTCCTTTGAACACTAGAGTACTCTTCATCGCTTATTGAAACATCCAACAACTTTTGTTTCAATGAACGGCGCAACTCACGATAGTGCGCAACCAACTTTGCACGCTTATTATTTCTAGCAACTGACGATCTTTTTGCCATACAACATGTCCTTGTATTATATCTTTCTTCTAAACGGCAAACCAAATTTTGTCAACAAAGCATGACATTGCTCATCCGTCTGCGCCGTAGTAACAAACGTAATATCCATTCCTACCAATTTACGTTCTCTATCAATTGAAATTTCAGGAAAAATTGTATGATCAGTAATTCCCAAAGAATAATTTCCTGAACCATCCATTTTATTCGAGATGCCTCTAAAATCTCGAATCTTAGGCAACGCAACAGCAATCAACTTTAACAAAAAATTGTACATATTATTCGAGCGTAACGTGACCTTCATACCAACAGTCATGCCTTTTCTAAGCTTGAAATTAGATATACTCTTTTTGGCCTTAGTAGCAACAGCATGCTGCCCAGCAATCAGAGAAATCTCTTTCTGTATCTCCTGAATTAACGTCTTATCGGCATCAGCACTAACAGCCGAATTAATAACGATCTTCTCAAGTTTAGGCAATTGATGGCGATTTTTTAATCCAAACTCACTCGCCAACTCCGACACTATCTTCTCCTCATACAATGTCTTTAAATATGATGCACTCATTTCCTATTTAGCACCCTTTCACTCTTCTCTGTCGCATACCCAAAAAAAAACGTACCAAAAATCAAGCATTTATTGTGATTTTGCATGTCGACGGTCATATTCAGCCTTCAACATAACATTAGAACGATGTATCGGCATTGGTTTCTCAATAATTCCTCCTTCAGGATAATTCTGAGACTTTGCGACATGCTTCTTTACAATAGCAATGCCCTCAACAACCACCATCTCTCCGTTTTTGACAACACTCAAAACTTTGCCTGATCGACCCTTGTCGTCGCCGGCAATCACAACAATCGTTTCACCCCTTTTAAGCTTATTCTTCATAGAACCTCCGGCGCTAACGAAATAATTTTCATAAAATCTTTCTGTCTTAACTCACGAGCAACAGGACCAAAAATACGCGTTCCCTTAGGATTTTTCTTATCGTCTACAATAACACATGCATTGCGATCAAATCGCAAATAACTACCATCGTCCCGCTTGATAGGATAACTCGTTCTCACTATGACAGCCTTTACGACAGAACCTTTTTTTACTGATGCTTCTGGAGAACTTGTTTGCACACTACAAACAACAATGTCTCCTATAGTCGCTGTCCTCTTGATCTGTCCCAGACGACGAATCATCTTGACCTGCTTTGCGCCGGTATTATCGGCAACATCCAAAATACTTTCTTGCTGCAACATAACAGTTTTCCTCTTTTAGACACTACTTCTCTACAGACGCAACATCAACAATAGACTCCAATCGCCACCGCTTTGTACGGCTCAATGGTCTAGTCTCTACAATGCGTACGGAATCACCGACACTACCATCATTGCGCTCATCATGAACACTAACAACAGTTTTTCTCTTTATCTCTTTGCCATACATCGGATGCGGAACTTTATAAAAACACGCAACCTTAATTGTTTTATCACCAGACCGACCAATAACAGTGCCGCTCAATGACTTTCTACTATTTCTCAAAATCTTTTTATCCATAAACACACCTCACGTCACGCCTATTTATTTTGCTCGCTGCGACTTCACAGTTTCTATTCTGGCAATATCACGCTTGATTTCAGAAAAACGATGCGTTTTTTCAACTTGCCCAACTTGCTTTTTCAACCTCAAAGCAACTAACTCATTCCTCAGTTCAAGCTCTTTTTTGTTCAAATCATCAACTGACAATACCCTGATCTCTTCACTTTTCATAACTTCACAACACCTGAACTGTATCAATTTTGCTCATCACGACTGATAAATCTACAATGTATTGGCAACTTACCATCA
>CAZPRW010000014.1:0-12625 GCA_964589405.1 uncultured Opitutales bacterium
TGCAATCAAAGGGGCTGTTATGAAAGCTACCAAGGGAAAAGGAAATCCTGTAGTTATTGATAAATTATTGCACGAATTACTGGCACAATGATATTTGCAATACTATAACAGGCGAGAAATAGCGATAGGATGTATTGGTCATTATTTCTCGTTTTGTCTTATTTTGTTGAAGATTGTTTGAATGTTTCTGTAGATGGTCTTTAGTGTGGAGATGACTATTTGAGAAGCGTATGTTGATCAAATTGTAGCAAGAAGTAGAATTTTGAAATTCTTAACACATTCTGGAAGATATTGATCGATGTCCATATAGTCTAGCAATATCGATGTTCTGAAATTTAGAATTTTGACAACGTTTTAATATGCCTTGTTGGGAGACTTTGCGTATGGCTATCAAAAAACATGGCGCCCCCACCCAGACTCGAACTGAGATTAACGGTTTAGGAAACCGCGGTTCTATCCTTTGAACTATGAGGACATCGCCGATAAATGGAACGATTGAGATTTATAATTTGTTGTAAAGCATGAAAGCGAAAAATTTGTTGTTATAAAATTTTGTTTTCACTTTGTATTACTTTTTGCATAGTGCGCTGAAGTGTTAAAAATAGCATTGCCATTGTTTTTGTTTGTGTCGTGTGTTTGTGCACATGGAGCATTTGATATTAGTTCGAATGATCCAATAGAATATCGTGAGTTAGAAGATGAATTGGTTGCGAAAGGCGATGCTAGATTGGCATTTGGTGATTTTATTGTACAAGCAGATGAAATAAAATTTTGCAAGGGTAATGGAATTGCTGATGCTATAGGACATGTAAAAATAGATAATGGTCATGTTTTTGCTATAGCCGATGATGTTTCTTATGATATAGCGAATAATATCATCATTTCTGATAATGCACGTGCGAAGGTCGGGAATAATTTTTTATCGGCTGATGTTTTAAATATAAAGGAAGAGAAGCAGTCTGGTAAGAATGTTACTGTATACTGCGCGGACCCTGAAGGGAAATTAGTCCCTTCGGTATCAGCGTCAACGGCAAATATTCAAAATGGTGTTTTAAAAATAAAACACGCAAAGTTTCGGCTCGGAAAAATTCCGGTATTTTATTGGCCGACTATGAATGTAGGATTGCAAGATCGACCGATATATTGTGAATCATTATTTGGAGCGAATCATAACAATGGTGCTTTTTTGCAAAACAATGCATATTTCGGAATACGACAGGGATTAAAAGTCGGAAGTTTATTTGATGTATATACCAGACGTGGTATTCTTTTTGGGCCTGCTCTTAAATTAGAACACCATGGAGATACTCATAATATTTTTTCAGAATTTAAATCAGGATTTATTCGAGATGGTGCTAGTGCCAGTGTTCGTGGTAAAGATGTCAATGGTGAGCCAATAGGCCATGATCGTTATTTTGTCGAGTGGAAACATAAACATCATTATAATGACAATGTTGATGTTACAGCGGATTTGTCGTGGTTGAATGATTCTGAAGTTGAACGTGATTTTCGTAAATCATGGTATGAAAAAGATCAGCGACCAGATACTTTTGTTGAAGTTGATTATCGTGGAAACAATTATATTGTTTCTGTATTTTCTCGTGCAGAATTGAATAATTTTTATCCAACGACACAGAGATTGCCAGAATTGAGATTTGATTATTTGCCGACACCATTGCTGAATACATCGTTGATTCAAGAGGGACATCTCGATGCTGTTCGTTTGCACGGAATAGATGATGATGGAATAAAAAATAGCAGCTATCGTGGTGATATTTATTACGGTATTAGCTGGCCGATGTACTATCAAGATGTTATGTCATTTCGTCCGAATGTTGGTGTTATGGGAATAGGATACGACCATAATGTTCAAGGAGGGGATTATGGAAAGGGTCTTGTTCAGTGTGGGTTTGATTTGGATGGTTATGTGACAGGGTATTCAGATTATGCCAATAACAGGCTAGGTATCGACGGGTTGAAGCATGTCATACATCCAGTAGTGCAATATCGTATGATGCCAAATCAAAATGTTAATGACTCCATCCCTGTGTTTGATCATAATTTCTTCAATACAGAGATGCCAAGTATAGATCTTGGTATCATGCGGAATCTAGATAGAATATATCGACAGAATATGTTTCGTGTAGGCGTTGAGAATAATGTTTATACTAAGTCGAAAGGATATGTTCCTAGAAAATTGTTTCGATTCGATCTTTTTCAAGATGTCATCCTTGATAGAAATTATGATATAGATAATGAGCGCTGGCAGAAGACATTTCCTGATACATATCTTATGGCAGGTGTTTATCCTGTTGATTTGATCAGTTTTGATGTATATTCGCGAATTGATCCTGAAAAACTTACATTGCATGAATTGACAACAAAAACATCGGTACACGAAGGAGATATTTGGAGAATATCGTTTACGACAAAATATGTCAAATATCATAAAAAGATTACTGAGCAATATGGATTGGTATTTTCCTTTCAATTGTCATCACAGACATCATTGGCATTAGAAGAAATGTATGATGCAAAGATTCATAAATTTTCTCGACAGAGAATAGCATTACAAAGTGTTTTTTGTAATTCTTGGATGGCTGATGTTGGAGTTACGATCAGAGAGAATACAAGTAGAGAAAATCGTTTTCAATTCGATTGGCATATTAGAATGTTAGATTTTTAATCCAATCATGTATAAAAAATGTTCTTTATATGTTATAACTGGTTGCACAGCGAGTGGGAAGTCGTCATATGCTATAGAGCTTGCTAAAAAAATTGACGCTGAGATTGTTTCATGTGATTCATTATTGGTATATCGTGATATGGATATTGGTACAGCTAAGTCATCTCGTGATATGCTAAATGATGTACGACATCATTGTGTCGATATTATATCTCCAATTGAACGGTTTGATGTCGCTCGGTACATTTCATACGCAAAGGATGCAATTAATGACATTTTATCGCGTAAAAAAAATATTATTATTTGTGGCGGCTCGGGGTTTTATTTGAAATCATTTTTTCATCCTGTTGTTGATGATGTTGTTGTATCAGATGATATTACAAGAGATGTTGATTTGATGTTCAAACAACAAGGTTTATGCGGGATTGTTGATAAATTGATGTTATTAAATCGTGGTGTTCTTCCGAAAATAGATATAAATAATCCACGACGTGTAATGTCGGCATTAAAACGTTGTTTGGCATCTGGAAAAACATTGGTGGAGATGCAAGATGATTTTCAACGACAAGAATGTGCATTTAATGATTGTGATAAATTTACAGTAATTATGGACGTTCCGGATGATATTCTGGTGCAACGAGTTAGGGATAGAGCTCATCAAATGATAAACGATGGGTTGATAGAAGAAGTAGAAGGATTATGTAATCGTTATGGTGAATTGTCAGCTAGTGCTACAATGGCTATAGGATATCGCGAAACTTTAGCATGGTTGAAAAATAAAACGACAGAACAGTGCCTTTGCGATGAAATATCATTGCATACGATGTGGTTAGTGAAAAAACAAAAGACATGGTTGAAAAAACAAGTGCCAATAGATGCTGTTCGGTTGGTTAAATAAAATCGTTGCTGTTGATATTAACAATTGCATATTGAATCTTGGTATAGATGAATGTTTCTACGATAAATTTTGAAGGAAAACAATTGATATCAGCAGTGGTTGAGCCGTCACGTTATTTTTTTGATGCTGACACAGGTGGTCTATTGAGTTGGCAAATAATGATGGCTGATGGAAACGTTCGTGACATGTTATTTTGTCAAGGAATGAGCAATAGTAATTATATTTCACATGCATCTTTTAATGTAAAAACGACGTCCAATTATGGAATACTTGATGTGGCCGATGAAACGTTGTCGTTAAAAAATATTACTACAGATTCTGACAATATAATTTTTTCATTATGCAGTCATGATATGCAATCATGCTGTTTGAATGTTAAATATCGGTTGTCGGATTTGTTTTTTCGAACGGAATTAACGCTTGAAAACAATGGGTTAGCTCCTGTTTATTGGCAGCCATTATATCATGTTTTTCTCGAAGTGCCATGGTGTGATAACGCTGCATTTGATCGATATTTTGTAAAATTTTCTGGAAAGAAAATTTGGACATTATCTGATTCTTTGACTGGCATAGTTTCAAAAAAATCGAATGATAAGGTTTCTTTATCTGAGCTAAGTGTTTCGCCGATTGGTGTTGGAGATCTCAGAGATAGTAGAATTTGTGTATGTTCTCCAAATGAAGAAGAATGTGTTTCTTTGATTTTTGGTGAACAAGCATCGCCGTCTGTAATGGCATTTAGAAAACATATAGGCCATAACTGTTTGGAAGGAATATTTTGTTCTGACATACAACATGATACAGCGGTAAAATTAAAAAACAAAGAACTTGTTAGCCATCGTGTTGTTCATTCTGAGATGAGTGATGTTTTTGCAGTAGAAGTTTCTGCATATTGAATTATTCAAATATTTTGAAATGTTTTTCTGATTGATCTATGTTTTTTGTGAAAATTTTTAAATAAACAATTTATAACTTGCAAGAATTGTGTATTGTGTTATCCGTTGAAGAGTTAATGAGCATATGGTCGCATCGTATATATAGGTCACTGATTTTCGTATGTATATTGGTGTTTGCACCTAATAGTATGGTTTTTGGGCATGAGGATGGGGTAAGCGCATCTGCCACTACCGTTTTTTCGATAGGAAGTTTTCCTATTACAGATTCTGTAATCGCTACTTGGGTTGTATCGTTGTTTCTTATTATTGTCATGAAACTATTGTTACGTGGTGGTGTTAACATTATCCCAAGTACAGGACAGGCGGTAATTGAATCATTGATTTCTGGTTTGGGTGGTGTTATTGAAGGTATTGTTGGCCGAAAAGCATTTAGGGTTGTTCTGCCATTATTGTTAGGGTATTTTTTCTTTATTATAGTACATAATTGGAGCGGATTGTTTCCTGGTATTGGCAGTATTGGTATTTATATTGACGGTGTTTTTCGACCATTTTTGAGGCCAGCTAATGCAGATTTGAACACAACACTTGCTATGGCATTAATAGCGTTTTTTGCGTGGGGATACTATTGTATAAAATGTGCCGGTGCTAAAGCATTATATTTTGAAGTATTTGGAAATAAGGCAGAGAAGTCAGGAATGGCACCTCTAATGTATAAAATGTTATTCGTAGTGTTTTTTGCTGTCGGATTTATAGAATGCCTTTCTATTTTATGCCGTATAATATCACTATCGTTTAGATTGTTCGGCAATACGTTTGGTGGTGAGAATTTATTACATAATATGTACGGATTTTCAGAGGTGTTAAAGAACATTCCTGTAGTGAATTACATATCGTATTTGATTCCGTTGCCATTTTATTTTCTAGAATTTTTGATCGCGATTATACAGGCGTTTGTGTTTACATTGTTGGTATCGGTGTATATCGGATTGGTATGTAATCACGATGATCATGAACAACATGATGAATTTTTACAAAAGGAAAAATTATGTGGGCTATAGCTGAATTGACAGGTAATATTGCAAAGGGATTGGTACAGGCATTCGGATGTGCTGCAGCAGCTTTTGGTGTTATGTCCATCGGGGCAAAGGCAGTTGAAGCAGTTGGTCGCAATCCTGGTGCATCAGGAAAGGTATTAGTACAATCGATTTTGGGAATGGCATTAGCTGAAGCGGTTGCGTTTTATGCACTATTTTTTGCTAATTGTTAATATTACAGCATAGATAAGATTATGATAATGTCTCCTGTCATTGGTGCTTTGGACCTACAGGCAATATTTGGTGGCTTTGGAATAGATTGGCATTTGCTGATTATTCAAACATTAAATTTTGTACTGGTTGCATTTGTGTTATATAGATTTGGTATTCGAAATGTAATATCAATGATGGATGCTAGGCGAGAGAAAATCGAAGCTGGAATCAAATATGCCGACAAGATGCAGGCCGAATTGGCGGCATTTGAGCGCTCCCGTTCGGAACGTGAAGAGATTGCACGACAGGAAGCTGCTAATATTGTACAAGAAGCAAAAAAGGGCGCAAGGGAGATATTGTCAAGTGGTCGTGCTGAGGCTCAAATTGTTGCCGATAATATGTTAGTCAATGCGCGACAGGAAATTGTTCGAGAAAAAGAACGAACCTTGCGTGATGTCAAACAAGAGTTTGGTACGTTGGTTGCTGATGTTGCGTATCAATTGCTTATGAAAAACATGACAGATAAGCAGAAAAGTAAATACGTGGCATTGGCAGAAAAAATGATGGTTTCGTCGGACGATATATCGTGAAGGTTTTATCTGAAAAAGTTAATAAAAAATTGTTGTCGTTGTCATTGGGCGATGATGGTTTGCTGGATGATGGTAGAATATCATGTGTATTATCATCTTTATCGATGAAGTTTTCAGGAGATGAATTACGAAAATTGTTGATAGGCTATTTAAATATTCTTGAGCGATTTCGTGCATCTCATACTTTGCTTATAGAACATAGCGGTGAACTATCTGATGATTGTGTTCAGAGATTGCGAGAGAGGTATCAAACAATGTTTGGGCGCTCATTATTGGTGTTGAAAAAAGAGTCAGAAGAGTTGATAGCAGGTCTCAGAATACAATTAGATGATTTTGTTTTCGAGTGCTCTATAACAAATGCTTTAGATGCATATCGCAAGTCATTGAGCATATAATTTGATAATTTTTTGAGGCTTTGTTTTTTTGATGGATTTACTGTCATTAGTATATCAATTGGTAGCGAATCATTTTGGTTCGTGTCGATGTTGGTTGTTTTTTTAATTTATTACGAAATCGTTTTTTAGCAAATAACAATTTTTTTTGTTGCTTTGATTTTTTTGCTTTCAGAATTTTGCTTGGTTTGGTTTTTCAATTTTTGCATTTATTAAATGTTTAATACATGACTAATTGATTGGTTTTGAATTTTGGCATTGCTGGTTTTTGATGATATCAAAGTACCGTATAATATCATTATGAGTTTGCTATAACATTAGTATGCATGTTCTCATTTAGCTCGTATGTAAATAAATTGATTGTTTTAATTGCTCATTTAAATTTTTTCAGTAAAATACTGGGCGTTAAGATGAAGAGTCATTTTTGTTGTGGAAAAATCAAACAGGCAGTGAGGCCTAAGTTGGCGGGAAAACTATTGATAGCACATCCAATGATTGACGAGCAAGCATTGTCCAAAACAATAATTTTTGTTGAAGATAGTGATGAACGACAAATGCATGGTGTTATTTTGAATCGGCCTTTACATGTGTTAATGAAGGATATCGGTCGTCAGTTTGATGTTCCAATTGTGAGGACTGTTCCAGTTTATTGGGGCGGCGAAAAATGTTCCAATGAAGTGATGTTAACTGCATGGATAGTAAATAAACAGAATAATTGTTATGAAATATATCATTCTCTAGACGGTGATAGTGCTATTGAAATTGTAAAACGATATAAAAATGCACAGTTGCGTGCTTATTTGGGCATGTGTTCGTTTGGAAGTTCTATTTATAATGATATTGAAAATGGACTTTGGATTGTAAGTAGCGCAGAACAAATAATCGGAGCGAAGGAACATGAAGAAACTCTTTGGGAACGATTATTATTGCAAACCAACCCACATGCATTGCTGGTATAGATAAGGCTTTTTTATTTTTCTAATTTATCTATATATAAAATGCCGTGCAAATGATCGATTTCATGTTGCAAACATCGTGCTAAAATGCCGCTTGCTTGTAATTTATGCTGTTTGCCATTAATACTATAAAACGTCACTGTTATGTCTTCTGGTCGTTTTACTTTGCCGTGTTTATTTGGGACAGACAAACACCCTTCTTCCATTACTGCTGTTTTTGTTGATGATTTTGTAATTGCTGGGTTAATAATAGTTAATGGAGATATGTCAGCTATATGTACAATCTTGTTGTCTAATTTGCATTGTTCATTTTCTTCTAAACATGGGCTGACATCAACCACGCACATTCTTATAGATTTGCCAATTTGAGGTGCTGCAAGTCCAATGCCATTAGCATGATACATTGTTGCCATCATATTATTTTCTAACGTCATTAACTCAGATGAAAAATCAGTGATTAATGATGCTTTTCGTCGCAGTACTTCATTACCTTCTATAACAATAGGTAATATTGTTGGTGGTAAGGTATTATGGTTGTTTGCTTGTGAAAACACAGGAAGAATACTGCTCATGTCAAAATTAGTTATTGACGGATGTTGTTTTTTTTTTCTTTTACAAGAAAAATGTATGATGCCTGTCGCATATTTTGTAAATCCGTGATAAAAGTGTTCCGCAGAATGGCACTGCAAAAGCGTATTACGAGTAAGCAAATTTCTCGTATGCCGCTTGGGTCGTATCGTGGAGATATAGTGTATGTAAAGGATGATGCATCTGCTAAAATGGCAGTAGATGAACTGTTGTCAGAGTCAATATTAGGGTTTGATACAGAGAGCAGACCAGCATTTAAGAAAGGAGAATATTTTCCTCCATCATTGATTCAAATAGCTGGTGCGAAAAAAGTATTTTTATTTCACATTGTTCATATTAGTGGTTTGGAAGTTATAAGGCCAATTCTGGAAAATGGAAAGATCATGAAAGTTGGTTCCGCTATTCAAAACGATGTAAAACATTTACAACGAATGATGCCATTTGACGCTAGAGGATTTTTTGATCTTGGGTTGTTTAGTGGAAAATTGGGCATCGTATATACAGGATTACGAAATTTGGCGGCAATATTTTTGCGCATACGAATTTCTAAAAGTTCTCAATTGACAGATTGGAGCCGTCCAAAATTAACTCCACAACAAGTGTTATATGCAGCAACAGATGCATGGGTAAGTCGTGAAATCTTTTTAAAAATGGCGCGATTGTTATAAAAGTATTTCACGTGATAAAAACCAAAAGCGAAATTTTCGCCTGCTATCCGTTTTACAAGTACGTTGTTTTTGGATCGATTGTTTGTTTTTTTGAATGCATAAATTGGTTGCTATAGATCCTGAGTGCAGGATTTTGTTTTATCAATTGCTTGATTTTTTTTGAAAGCATGTCATCATATTACGGCATGTGTTTTGGTTCTTGTGATGATGCGTTTGTTTTGCCGGAGGTCAGGCAAAATGATGTCATATTCGATAATTTTTTTGCACAAGGCCAAAGTACTTTGTCATTTCTCCATGAGGACGACCAATTTGAGTTGTTTCTTAAGCATGATGCTTATAAATTTAGTGAATGTATAGTGCTATGTTTAAAATGTGATGGCAATGATGTTGAGTTGGTTCTTCCTGGAACAACACGATTGGAACATTTAGATGATCGATTTGAAGATATAGACTTAAATTTGTTGCAGGGGGATATTCGACAACAGTTGGTTATGTGTTTGTTTGAAAAATATCTTGGGTCGTTGCAACAAATGTTAAGCATGCCGGTAGAGATCGTTTCCATGCGGTTTGATGGTGATGTAAATAATGTATTCGAACGTGAATGTGGTGTCGAAATCAAACGAGGTGAGGAGATTGTTTCATTGATAAATGTACGATGTAGTGATGCATTTTTTCAGCGTATTATACCGTTGTGTTCGAAATGTTCACAGGATTCTGTTGTGGTCGATTGCGAATTGCCATTTTCGTGGTATATACAATTGGGTAGCACACAATTGTTGCAGGAGGATTATAAGGGATTGGAAGAACAAGATATTGTTTTCTTAGATGATTCTTCGTGTATAGATAACAATTGTTACAAGTTATCCGGAATAGATGGCATGGTAATAGATTGTACGTTTACAGATGGTTCATTGGTTGTTAATAAAGTTGTTGTCTGATAAATAGTTGATCGATATAAGCTCGCGTGGGTTGGTAGGGGAGAATATAATGAATTCTAAACATGATAATAGTGGTGAAACTGGTATGAGTGAGTTGGTAGAAAATTATATCAATGAAGCAAAACATGCTGCGGAAAATGAATTAAATGGCGATGAGTCAATGGGAGCTGTTGATTTGAATGTTGAAGATGGCAAGTCAGATAATGTCGAGTTAGATGATTTGGACTTAGATGAAGAAGATTCTGAAGATGATCTAGAAGATGGTGATGAGGGCGATCTTGACAACGAGGATGACTCTGAAGAAGAATTTGACGAAGACGACGATGATACGGACAATGCTTCTGATGACGATGATGATCTTGATGAAGAAGATAGTGATTCGGACGATTTAGATGCAAGTGATGACGAAGAGTCTGATGATCATGATAATGACGACTCCGACGAGGAATTTGACGAAGACGACAATTCTGAAGAAGATGATGAAGACACGGAAGTCAATTCTTCTGAAGAAAATGTTCCAGATGATGAGGAGCATGAAGATTTGCATGTAGAAGAAGATACCGGTGAAGTTGAGACTGATGAGACATATGATGTACAAGAAGAAATTTCTGGCGAAATGACTGATCTTCCAGTTGATGACGATTTATATGATGATTCTGACAAAGCTGTTTCGATTGCAATTTCTGAAGAAGAGGATGTTAGTGGAGAATCTGGTGTTGAAAATAATATGCAGGATATTATTAACGCTGCTGGTAGTATGGCAGAACCAGTTAAGCGGCAACGTGCAATTAAGAAAAAATCTGTTCCGAAGGATGTTATCAAAGGAATTAATGTTGATTTGACGTTTGAAACAGCACGACAGTCGATTTCTTTAGGCGAACTTAGCGCAATCAAAGAAGGGTATACATTTGTTTCGCCAAATCCTGTAACATCGTTGATAGACGTCAGAGCGAATGGAAAATTGATCGGTCATGGTAGGTTAGTCAATGTCGATGGCCGAATTGGAGTACAAATCACTGAAATTTTATAAACATGACAGATGTAGCATTAAATCCAGTAACAATAGTGGTATTGCTCGTTGCATTATCACTTGCTCCATTTTTGATATTGCTCGTGTCATCATTTGTAAAAATGGTGATTGTGATGAATCTTGTTCGCAATGCTCTTGGTGTGCAGCAAGTGCCACCTAACATGGTATTGAACGGATTGGCGATCATGTTGAGCATATACGTAATGTTTCCTGTTGTGAAAGAGATTGGATTGCGTGCAGGTACGGTAAAACTGGAATTCGACTCTTTTGAACAGATAAAAAAGGTTGTAAATACATTACAAGAACCACTTCAAGGATTTTTAAATAAACATACTAATGATAAACATAAATCATTTTTTGTTCGTACAGCACATAAATTATGGCCAAAAGAGGATGCCGAACAATTGAAAGAAGATGATTTGATGGTATTAGTTCCAGCATTTACAGTGACTGAATTAACAGAAGCATTCCAAATAGGATTTCTATTATACTTGCCGTTCATTGCGATTGATTTGATCGTATCCAATATATTACTAGCATTGGGTATGATGATGGTATCTCCTATGACGATATCATTGCCATTCAAACTAATGCTGTTTGTTATTGTCAACGGTTGGTCGAAGTTAATACATGGTCTTGTGTTGACATATAAATGAAGAAATTCAGCTGGATTTTAATAATCATCATTGACCAATTTATTAGTCTGTTATTCGGTGTCGGTTTGCAGCAGATCGACATGCAATATTTTTAATAAGCGTTTATTCTCATAACATTTCATCTCTTGCCAATTAGATGCGAAATGATTATGTAATGATTGGTGATGTTGTGTGAGCAGTGTTTGTTGATTGATGCGGCGACACCATTGGTACAGATAGCACATGTTGTCGATGGAAAAATATCAATGGTGCATTCGTGCAGGGGACATTGTGTCGATGTGCTGTTTCCTATTGTACGTGATATTATGGATTGTTGTGCATTATCATGGGATAATATGGACGGGATGATATATTGTAGTGGTCCTGGTTCTGCAATGGGGCTGCGCACGGCACTAATGTCGATATTGACGTGGAAGATTTTTAATAGTAGAAAATTGCAAATTTTTTCATATTGTAGCTTAGACATGTGCCGTTTGTTATATCCGGATGCAAAAACATTTATAGCCTGTGGGACAGGCAATAGTGTAGTGAAATTGAATGTTGGTAGTTATGAACCGTGTTTGACTACTATCAATGATTTGCAAAACGAAAATGATATAAAGTTTTTGAATACTAGGCACGTTATTCCTGCAAAGTTTGCTGGTTTTGATCAGGTTACATATGATTTGAATAATGTATCATGCGGTATTCATCGGATTTGTCATCCGTCAGATGATACTATTCATGATTTTGGAGATAATAATTATGTCAAGTGGGCTTCTGGAGTGCATGTAAAACAATGAATGTACTAATTATTATTGTAGTGTTAATTTTTCTGTTGGTCGTATGGTATATTTTCAAAAAGAAACATAATATTGTCATTGTTTGTAAAAAGTCTCGTATTACAGTCTTTTTGCCAAAATTAAGACTTGCTCGCAAAGAAATTTGTGATGATGGTGGTAACGTATTTATTATAAATTTATCACGAGCATTACGTGAATATTTGTCGGACGTTTATAACATTGATGCGTTGTCAATAACAACAGAGGAATTGATAAAATGTTTATTGGCGGATGCTAAAAATGAACTCCATGTTATCAGTAG
>CAZPRW010000015.1:0-12621 GCA_964589405.1 uncultured Opitutales bacterium
AGAGAGCCTCTCCTTGGAGCTGTGAGAATTCCTGAAATACTTCATAATCTTTGCTCTAGCGACGAAGATACAAAATATAAATTGTGCAAAAAAGTTTGTAAATTCATATTCCAGCCACAAAAGGACATTGTTGAAGATTCAATTCCTGGTGGAGTGAGATCAATTGATTGTTCAAGAAATAAAATTGTGTTAGCAAAATCCTTGCTAGCATCATTTAAGAACAAAGAATGTTTTGATTTTTCTCTGTTTGCTAAGTTCAATAAGATTTCGTTTGATTCTGGTTGTGTGCCACATGCAGATGCTGATCGATATAATTTTTGCCGTATGCATAGAATCGTCACACAGTTGTTGGGCGATAGTATTTATGTTGAAGAATTAAAACAGTTTATAAGACTGACGGATGAAGATCTAGTAAGAGCATATGATAATATCGGAGTTGCCGCAGATGATGCTGAGATGTCGTATAAATTTTTTGGAGAGCTTGGGAAAATCATATACGAGAAATTATTGTCAGTTGTAACTCTCTTGAAAGATCGCGATATTGGTCTTCATGTAGAAACTGGTTCATGGTTGATTCATGATATTATTGCTGATATTTTTACATTGCCATTGGTAAATGTTGCTGGAAGTGTTGATTTGGGCGTAAAGATTTTTCAATCCTTGAAGGAAGGAGGGATTTCGGCTTTTAATGACAATCATTTTCGGGTTTTGATGCCGCCAAATAGCGAAAGAAATTTACATGATGAATTATTTGCCAAGTTTCAACAACTTGGCATTTTTTTTATATTTCAATCAGAAGAGTTAGCAGCGCAAACATTGGTATCTGCCAAATTTTTAGCATCGATTGGTATGCAATTGCCAGCATTTATTGTAGAATTTGAACATGATGGAGAGAAGCAAATAGGAGGTCTTTCAAACACGATATGTGGTATCGAATTAAATAAAAAATTAAAAGATGAGATATACGAGATTAAGGATCTTGGAACTGGTAAGGTTGCCTTTGTAGTGCCACGTTCTCAGAAAACATTTTATCATGAAAGCATACATCATGTGCGTCAGGTTGCTGGTGCTTTATCGCAGGTAAGGCCTTGGATGCCAAGCTGGAAGATATGGCCTGGAGTTGAAGATAGCATGAAATTTTCAATTGTTAATCAAATTAGTGAGTATGCATTGACAGAACATGAAGAATATCTTGCAGAGTTTGGTGCTAAAGTATTGTGCTGTTTGCAAATAGGAGAGAATCCATTGAATTATATCACTGATAAAAAGTTATGGCGATTATATTATGAACTAGGTGGTCCAGATTTTTCACAAATTATCAATGATAAATTTTACGAAAATGATTATGATATTTTGAATGATGATAATCGGTGTTATGGGCATTTATCAGGATATCCAAAAAAGTTTAAAATAGATTTAAGTAAGTTGGAAGACGAGGAAGTCATTGTTAGTGGGTTGAGAGGTTTTAATGTTTTGGATAAAGAGAAATTGACAGATACTACAATATTGCCTCCACCGCCATTGGGATATTGTTACACGACGGACAATGGAAAATTGCAATTAAAAATGGATGAAGATGTTTTGCAATCTCATGATTATGGATACTACGATCCAATATTCTGCAGATTGACAAATGGAACGTTGACATTGATGAAGACTGAACCGCAATTTGAGAGGCATCTTGAATTGATCAATATTATAAAATAATGAATTGTTTTAAACAAATTATACAAATGTTATTGTTTGGTCATTTTTGTAATAAAATTTATCCAGCCAGTTTGGATTATTAAAACGGCATTAATTGTTATTAATTTTATGAATTGTTTTGTTTTTCAATACATGGCTTGTACAATGTGATTTAAATTTGTGTTGTGCATTTAAACATATGTTAAGTTTGAATATCCTTGCGCCGTGGCGTCTTTAGGTTTTATTGACGGATTCATGGGGGCAAATTGCAAACACTATGATTTTAATTCGATAGAACAGTTTTGGCAGGACTATTGGGATGTCAATGGTGTTTTTCTGGCGAAGGAGGATAGTTCCAAAGAAAAGTTTTATATCTTAGATATGTTTCCTTATCCTTCAGGTGCTGGATTGCATATTGGGCATCCTGAAGGGTATACTGCATCTGATATTTTAGGGCGATATAAGCGAGCATGTGGGTATAATGTATTACATCCAATGGGGTGGGATGCATTTGGTTTGCCAGCAGAACAACATGCTATTCAAACAGGGATTAATCCTGCTGATAACACCGAACGAAATATTGCTGTGTTTAAGAGGCAAATAAAACGTATTGGGTTTGCAATAGATTGGTCGAGAGAAATAAATACAACAGATCCGAAATATTTTAAATGGACACAATGGATATTTTTGCAGTTGTTTAAACATGGATTGGCATTTGTCGATGAACGGCCGGTGTGGTGGTGTGAAGATTTGAAGGCAGTGCTTGCAAATGAAGAGGTGGTCAATGGGCGGTCAGAACGTGGAAATTTTCCAGTACAAAGAAAAAATCTTAGACAATGGGTATTGCGCATAACGCAATATGCCGATAAATTGATTGAGGGATTAGAGGGTATTGATTGGCCGGAGTCGACAAAACGGCAGCAAATGGCATGGATAGGGAAGTCAGAAGGTGCAGAAATAAGATTTTCTATAGATGGTTTTGATGAAGAAGTGACTGTTTACACAACGCGGCCAGATACAATATTTGGTGCAACGTTTTTAGTATTAGCCCCAGAACATCCATTATTGAAGAAAATTGTAACGCCGTCGTATTATGATGATGTTCAAAAATATATTGAAAAATCTCAAAGCAAAAGCGACCTAGAACGTACTGATCTGGCAAAAACCAAGACGGGTGTTCCGACTGGTGCTTATGCTGTTAATCCGGCAACTGGAAGGAAAATAGAAATTTGGGTGGCGGATTATGTTTTGATGAGCTATGGCAGTGGGGCTATAATGGCAGTACCTGCACATGATAGTAGAGATTATGCTTTTGCAAAAGCATACGATATTCCAATAATTCAAGTAATAAGCGATTGTTCTGGAAATAATATATTGCCGTATGCTGGCGATGGTATATTGATAAACTCTGGTGAGTTTAGTGGTCTTAATGTTGATAATGCTAAACAAAAAATCATTGAAAAATTACATAGTGCATGGAAAGCAAACTATAAAACAAATTATAAATTAAGAGATTGGTTGTTTTCACGTCAACGGTATTGGGGAGAGCCTATTCCTATAGTGTGGGTAGATGAATGCGATTATAATAAAATATTGTCGTTAGAGAATTCTGTCTTTAAAGGTTTACTGCCGTCAAAACCGGTATCTTATGAAAAAGATGGTGTACGGTTTTGTGCACTTCCATTAGTTCCAGAACAATTACCGTTAAAATTGCCATCGACGAATAATTATTTACCATCATCTGATGGAGAAAGCCCTCTGGCGAACCTTCCAGAATGGTTGAATGTAAAAATAAATATTATTAATGGAAATATTGTCCAATCGAATATTTTTGCTAAATCTCAATATGACGGTGAATGGATATCTGGCCGGCGAGAAACAAATACTATGCCACAATGGGCAGGATCTTGTTGGTATTATTTGAGATATTTATCTCCAAATTGTCAGCATGCATTGGTATCAGAAGAAGCAGAACAATATTGGGGAACGCCAGATTTTTATATTGGTGGTGCGGAACATGCTGTCCTTCATTTACTATATGCACGATTCTGGCATCGGTTTTTATATGATATTGGGATTGTTCATACAAAAGAACCATTTTCGAAACTGTTTCATCAAGGGATTATTCTTGGTGAAGATGGATCGAAAATGTCGAAGAGCCGTGGCAATGTAATTAATCCGGATGATATTATCAAAGAATATGGTGCTGACGCATTACGAATGTATGAAATGTTCTTGGGGCCATTAGATATGATGAAACCATGGAGTGAACGTGGTATCGAAGGTATGGCTCGTTTTTTAAGAAAGATTTGGCGTGCCTATATCGATGATGAAGGAGAATTGCGCAATACATCATTAGAGGCTACTGTTGATGATGAACGTAGCATGCATGATATGATAAAGAAGGTGACAGAGGATATTGAGTCATTAAAGTTCAACACCGCAATATCACATCTTATGGTCGGTTTAAGCGTCATGAATAAAGATGATGGCATCAATGGTGTGTTTGCAAAAAATTTCTTAAAATTATTAGCGCCGTTTGCTCCTCATATTTCAGAAGAATTATGGTCACGGTTAGGACATAGTGGTAGCATAGTGGATGCAGGATGGCCACAATACGATGACAGTAAATTGGTCAATAATAGTGTAAAAATAATGATTCAAATAAATGGTAAGTTGCGATCGGAATGTATGGTTGACATTAATCATTCTGAGGATGCCGTCCGAGACATTGCCATCGAAGATCCTATTGTGCAAAAATTTACTGCGGGGAAAAATATTGTAAAAACTATTTATGTTCCAGGGAAAATTTTTAACATCGTCACTCGTTAGTACAAACTTGTGAAATTATATCGCAAATATATCTTTTTTGAAGCATTGATCGCTTGTGGTGGGTCGATACTATTATTTGTTGCAGTATTGCTCATAGGTAATGCCATGCGTGATATTGTTGATTGGATGGCTGCTGGCAGATTGACATTTTGGGATACATGCAAAATTCTGGCAATACTTGTTCCATCGGTGGTTTCATACGCATTGCCATTAGGGATAATGACAGGTACATTGATTGTTATTGGCCGGATGTCATCACAAAATGAAATTGTTGCAATGAAAAGTGTAGGGATTGGTTTGCATGATATTGCGCTCCCAATTTTCAGTTTGGCTGGTATGGCGGTATTCGCTGCTATGTATATTAATCTATATTATGCGCCGGATTCTATAACAAAATATCGGATGTCATTTCGAAAAATTGTACAAGAAAAACCAATGAGTTTTATTGTGCCAAAAACATTCAATGATTATTTCAAGGGATATGTTGTTTATGTTGATATGTTAATCAATGATGAATTTTGTGATATGAAGGTTTGGCAGTTTGATGATGTGGGACATATTGATACATATTTGACTGCTAAGAGCGGTACAATTCATTATGACAACGATGAATGTATGTTTGTATTAAATCTTCATGACGGAAATGCAGAACATTTTAATGCAAAAAATAGTATTAATAATGATTGTCAAAAGGTGCCTCACATGATGTCATTTCAGAATATTGCAATTAATCTGCCAGCAAAAGATATTATTGGTGAACAGGCAGTTGCTAAAAAGAAATATCGACATATGACGTTGGGTGAATTACTTCTGTCGAAGGATCAATTGAATAAAAATATTTCAAATATTGCATATGAAGAAGTACGACATCAAAAAACGCTAATCAATATGCAAATCAGTAGCAATGTAGCGAGTGCTGTTGGTATTATTTTGATGGCATTATTAGCGGTGCCATTGGGGTTGAAATCTAACCGAGCTGACAAAGCATTTAATGTTGGTATTGCTATGTTTTTATGTTTTAGTTACTACTTTGTCATGGTGATGTTTTCTTGGCTAGGTGATGCTACTCGATTGCGACCAGATTTAATGATTTGGATTCCGAATATTGTATTAGGTGTAACTGGTATATGTTTATTCCGTCGAGCATTACAAAATTGATATGAATTCATTATCACAAATATTGGCATCAAAACATGCAGTTGTAGGGTTCGATGGTTTTGTGGATACACTGATGCGCGCAGTAGATAAGCGTATTGGGAAAGATGTCATAACGATAGATACAATTCATGATTTTGGGAATCGAATATTGTCTGCTACTGGAAAAAGTACTAATATCGAACTAATCCGTCAAAGTACACGGATAGGGGGGAATGGGCCATTGTTGTCGCAGGGACTATTAACCCTTGGCTTAAATGTTAATTATATTGGTACGTTGGGAGATTATAGAAATAATATTTTTAATGATTTTGGGCATGCAACACATGCAATATCCATTGGTGATTATAGCGAAACACGAGCAATAGAATTCCATGATGGGAAATTATTATTGGGTGAAATGGAACCGTTGATATGCACTGATGTAGAGCGGTTAAAAAATGCTATATCTGCACACGATATAATATCATTGATCAATGAATCTGACATTTTTGCTGCTACCAATTGGACAATGATGCCGCATATGACGGCTATAATATCGTTTTTTTTGTCAGATGTTTTGCCATATTGTACGTCGTCGGACAGAGTTATATTTTTTGATTTGGCAGATCCACAAAAACGACGGCGTGAAGAATTGTTAGACTTTTTGAAAATTATTGCACGGTGTAATCAATTTGGTCGTGTAGTTTTAGGATTAAACGTAAGAGAAGCTGAACAAGTACTGCGAGCATTACAGATAGAGATCGCTATGTCAGAATCAAAGGATGCTATGTTAAACGCTTGTTCAATGATCCGTGAAGCATTGTCATTGAGTGTGGTATTTATTCATGGTGTAAAAATGTCAGTTGCGGCGGACAAGAATAATCGATGTTTTGCATCAGGATATTATGTTGAATGTCCCAAGTTATCAACAGGGGCAGGAGATCATTATAATGCTGGATTTTTAGCAGCGTATATAGCAGATCGATGTTTATACGATGTTGTTCATTTTGCATCTGCTACTGCTGCATTGTATGTAAGCACAGGACAATCACCTGATGTATTAACAGTTGAACATAGAATATTATGAGTGGTATTTTTGTTACATTTGAAGGGATAGAAGGTTGCGGAAAAAGCACTCAAATTGCCTTGCTTCATGATTGGTTAGTATCATGTGGTTATTCTGTTGTGATGACTCGTGAGCCAGGTGGTACTGAGATAGGGGAGAGTATACGAGAATTGTTGCGAAGTGGTAATAAAAATGACATTTTTTCATCACGTGCAGAGTTGTTGTTATTTGAGGCTAGTCGTGCACAACATATGGAAGAAATAATATTGCCATCATTGGACGCAAATAAGGTAGTATTATGTGATAGATTTTTTGATTCTACTGTTGTATATCAAGGTGTTGCTCGGGAAATACATCCTGATACCGTTGGATTTTTAAATAAGTTTGCGACTTTCAATAAAGTTCCTGATTGGACGGTATTATTGGACATTACTGTTGAAGAAAGTGAAAAACGGTTATTATTGCGGAATACTGTAAAGGATCGCATAGAACAGGAAAATGGTATGTTTTTTAAAAAGGTTCGCAGTGGATATCTAAAAATTGCTAATGGCGATGATCGATTTAGTATTATAAACGGTCAACATGACAGTAATGTGATACATGAGGAGATATGCAATGAGTTTAAACGACGTTTCATGTGAAAATATCTCGAAATGTGATGTCATTGCTAATATTCTCAGCAGACCAATATTTGGTTCGTATTTGTTGGTCAGCAATGATGTTGATGTATTGCAACATTCTGCTGAGCGTATTGCGTGTTCTGTCTTAAATTTTCATAATTTAGAAAATTGCGTAGATTTATTTACGGCAATGCCATCTGGTGCTATGCGGCAAATTTCAGTTGATGACATACGTAATTTATGTCGATCGATTGCACTGTCTCCTAAAATGTCAGATAAGAAATGTGCTATCATTTATGATGTTGATAGAATGAATACTGCTGCTGCAAATGCATTTTTAAAAACGTTAGAAGAACCGCCATTGGATACAGTTATCATATTGACTACAACAAAATCTAATAATGTTTTGCCGACGATAGTTAGTCGATGTTTGATGGTGCGTATTCCTTCTTTTTTGACATATTCATATGATGCTGTTGTTAAAGATTGGCTGTCTGAGTATACAGCATGGTTAGATGAGAATATTCATAGAGGATGTGATGATAACAATCACCGTGTGATTCGTATGTATAGATTACTGGCATCATTGGAGTCAATTTTTTTTAAAAACGTTGATGAATATGTTAGAAACGGCAATTCAGAGTCGGAAGCGAAAAAAATAGTGTCAGAATGGTTATTTAATGTGATGATCAACGGCATACGTGATTTTTTCGAAAAAGAGATAGAGAATATTGGGTGTTTTTATAAAATAGTGGAACGCCTAGATGCGAAATATCGACTATTTTCATTAAATATTGGGTTCATGGTATGTGCGGAATCATTTTTGATAGAAGTTTTTTGTATGTTTAATTAGAAATTATAGAAGAAACTTTATTAATGCATTAAGTGATGCTATTGGTGGTTTAAGACAACGAATTAGTGCCTTAACACACAAGATTGATAAGCGTTGTGCTGAAGTGCAAGAAATTAACGCAAGAAAATTGAAGTTTGATTAAAGAATCTCTTGAAAGAATTAAGTGGGCTGAAATTCGATATTCAGACATTGTCAGGTCAATTAAATGAGCGCAATGATTATATTGCTCAATTAACATAAAAAACAGAAAGCTTGAAAAAATAAATAAAGGACCTGAATGGAATGCTGTACTTAATCCTGACAAGGCTAATAGTGGTGGTCCTATGAATGTTAGTTCAGTAAATTACGGTAGTAGTAATGGTGTTTATGGTGTGCAACCGGTTAGTGATGACATGAATGACAGAGTGAAAGAGTTAGAAAATAAACATGCCGATTTAGAAAAAAGGAGCGAAGAGCAGGAAAACGAAATAGCTAGGTTGAGACAAGAGCGCGATGAATGGAATAGAAAGTATGAGGAAAGGGAAAACGAGTTGTCAAAATTAGACGAAGCTTTTGAGAGTGCAAATGACGCTGCTGATAAATTGAGACGAGTCAGAGAGGAATCAGACAAGCAGCTTGAGCAGCTGCAACAAGAATCTGATAATTCCTGCAATGACGAGCTTTTTGAGCAGGTTGATGATATATTGAAAGATCTAGGATTAAAATAATTGCGATAATGAGTGGCTTTTAGTGCGTTATAAAGATTTTGACTCACTTGTTTGATCTTTTGTGTCAGAGCTGTACAAATGTATATGTTCGACAAGTGCTGGCTGGCTTATGATTGGATGAATCAGAGTGCAAAGTTGAGTACAAAGCACTGTTTGAGTGTTTTATTTAGAAAAATAAAAACTACTGCCACAACATTTTTGGTGACTGTATTGGCATTGCAACGATATGTTGGAAATTATAGAAAATCAGAGGAAGATATAGACATAACACGAATAATATTTTACTATGAAGACGTTGGATTTTCAACTTCGAGGCAAAAATAAAGAAGGCGAAATGAGTGAACTATAAAAAGGAAGGGGATTAAATAATGGAAGCGATTTTATCACGACATAGTGTCAGGCGATATAGCAATAATGAAATACCAGAGTCGCAACTGATGGAAATTTTACATGCAGGAATGTCAGCACCATCTGCTATGGGATCTCGTCCATGGCATTTTATTTTAGTGACTGACAGGGCACGTTTGGATGGCGTGTCGGAGATTCATCCGTATGCACAAATGAGTAAACAGGCAGCAGCAGGAATATTAGTATGTGGAGAACCATCAAAAGAACATTATGAAATGTATTTTCAACAAAATTGTTCAGCTGCTGTTGAAAATATTTTAATCGCAATATCGTCATTTGGTCTTGGTTCTGTTTGGGTAGGATTATATCCAAACGCTACTCATGTTAAAAACTTCAAAGAATATTTTAAACTGCCTGATGGAATTGAGCCATTTGCATGGCTACCAATTGGCCATTTGTTAGAACCAGCGAGCCCTGACAATCGTCTTGACTTAACAATGATCCATCGCAACATTTGGTAATTAAAATTATAGGAGGTTGATGATGAAAATGTCAGCAGAATTGGAACGGTTGATGATAGAGCAGGTTCGTAATGAAATATGGTCTGGGTATGTATACTTGGGCATGTCGTCTGCTATGGGGGCTATGAGTTTTTCTGGTAGTGCGAAATGGTTAAGGAAGCAAGCGAGAGAGGAAGTCGAGCATGGCATGAAGTTTTACGATTATTTAGCTTCCCGTGGATCAAAAGTACAGTTATTGCCGATTAGTGAAGTGTCGACGAACTATGATTCTCCATTATCTGTATTTTCGGCAGCATTGGAGCATGAAAGAAAAGTAACGGATATGATTCATAAAATGTACGATTTGGCAGTTCAGGAAATGGATTATGAATCGCAACAAATGTTGAATTGGTTCATTTCTGAACAGGTTGAAGAAGAAGAGCAGACACAGTATTTTGTTGATCGGTTTACAATTGCCGGCAATGATATTAGTGCAATCTTGCAAATTGATACAGAAGCAGGTGCTCGCGAGTAATTATTAGTTACAGTTATATTGAAATAAAATCAACGGGTCGCATTTGCGGTTCGTTGTTTTTTGTTATTGCAAGTTAAGTGTGTTTTGATACACTTTTCCACAAAAACGAATGGGGTTGAAGTATGGATATAAGTGGATCTGAATTGCCGAACAATGTTGGTGGTAATGGTGTTGAAGGAAATGGTCAGAAGAAGTCTGTTGGCAGACATGACGTACAGCAAAATTCTAGCTCAAAACAGTCTGGGCAGTTAGAAAAAAATAAAGAAGATTTCGTTGGAATGACTTCCGTACAAAAAAGAGAAGCTGAATGCTTGGATAAAAAAAGTGAAGAAATGTGTGGAAATGTTCGCAAAACGCAACAAATGTTGCAGCAAGAGTTGGAAGCGATTGGGCAAGATTTCAATGAATTGTTGCATGAAGGAATTACAGACGATGGTTTGCAAGCATTGTCTGACAGATTACAAGTGATAAAGGCACAAGGACAAGAAATAGAACAGGCGATAAATGCTTTGTCACGGCTGGGTAATGTCCAGCAAGATCAAATAAATGCACTGCGTGGTCAATTGGTTAATATTGTACAAGAATGCCAGGCGTTGATCCATTTAGGTCAATATTTGAATAACCCGAATCAGTTGCAGCAAGAGTTGAATGGGATTGAGGAAGAGTTCAATGTATTACTGCAGCAAGGGACTGAAAACGATGGCTTGCCAGCATTGGCTAACAAAGCACAGGTATTGTCTGACAGATTACAAGCATTAGATACACGCGGGCAGGGAATAGAACAAGCGATAGAAATTTTGTTGCAACAGCCTAATGCCCCGAAAGATCAAATAAATGCATTAAGTGGTCAATTAGTTAATACCGCACAACAATATCATGCATTGAATTTGCGATTGCAATGTTTCAGAGGGTTGCAAGAACTTTATAATGCGTTAGATTCTGTTGAGAGTACATTGATAAAATTACAAGAACGATTAAGTGGAATCTTTGAGCAGCCATCATTTCAGGATAAAGAATTAAACAATTCATTGGTAAAATTACAAGAAGAATTAAGTGAAATCTTTGGGCAGTCGTTATTTCCAGACTGCGAATTAAACGATTTACCGAAAGAATTAGACAATTTATTGGTAAAATTACAAGAAGAATTAAGTGAAATCTTTGGGCAGTCGTTATTTCCAGACTACAAGTTAAACGATTTATTGAACGAGTTAAACGATTTATTGAACGAATTCAATGATGCGTGTGTTTTAATGAGTTATGCAATCAATGCTGAAAATCTTATTAGACATGAGCTAGAGCTACGTCATGGAGCTAATCAAGGCCAAAATTACAATCAAATTAATCAATTACAAGCGGTTGCGCAAAAAAGAGTTAGTGTGCGAAATAAATTAATTAATATCGTTTTGACGGCAGTTGAGCAGCAAATAGCACCTCTGTTTGAAAACGAAGATGATCTCCGGGCTCCTGCGCGTAAAATTGCTAAACTTATAAATAGGAATGAGAGGTCAGTGTTTAATAGTGTTCAAAAAGAAGTAGATCGTCTTAAAGAAAAATTAAATAGTGGGCAAGAAGTAACGCAGGAGGAACTGCAAAACCTGTCGGAACAGATGTGTGCGTTATTTCCTGATCAAGTTGGAAATTCATTGTTAGATCGTGCAATTAAGGCACTGACAGTTGTCACTGGAGTAGGTGCTGTAGCCTCTGGTGCAGCAGCAGTTGGGACATCAATAACATGCGCTTCTGTTGGAAATGCAGCTACTGGACTAGAAACGACTTGTGGTACATTATTTGGCATGGGTCCTGTCGGTTGGGCTGCCGCTGGTTTGGGGCTCGGTGCTGCAGCAATAGGTGGCGCGATATATCTTTTGCGTAAGAAATAGTATAAAATTGCATTGGATTTTTGTCCAATGCAATTATATTGAAGTTAATGGTATAATTTCCGATATTATACAGTGCTGTTTTTGCACTGGACAAAACAGTGTAAAAAATGATAGAATCTTAAAAAATCAAATAAAGGATTTGGCAAAAGCAGAAGAAAATGCTGTACATTAGCAATAATGTATTGATAGTGCCCAGCCGCTATGAACGTAAATGAAGTAGTTTATACTAACACTGCAAACAGCTTGCATCACAGAGGTGATGCGGAATGTGATAAACGGGAAGTAAATAGTGGACATCATTCTGTCGATACTAAGCAAGGCAGTGAACTGCCCGAAACAGGTAATTTGACGAATGACAGACGGTTATCGATGAGAAATGTTGTAAAAATTATTAACGAACATCCTACGGTAATTAAGGCACTGACAGTTGTCAGTGCTGCAGGTGCTGTAGCCTCTG
>CAZPRW010000016.1:0-11649 GCA_964589405.1 uncultured Opitutales bacterium
ATCCTCGGCGAGTTCGATTATCCTCGGCGAGTTCGATTATCCTCGGCGAGTTCGATTATCCTCGGCGAGTTCGAACTACAAATAATATTATATCATAAATCGAGCACACAGTCACTACTTGACAGCAAATAAAAATTTCATGGAATTTTATCGTGTGGATTTAGTGTCAATCGTTTTTATTTTTATTCTAGCGGGGTTTTTAGGGTTTGAATTAATTCGAAAAGTGCCATCGCAATTGCACACACCATTGATGTCAGGATCAAATGCTATATCTGGCATTACGATAATCGGAGCAATTGTCACATTGGGCAATACCACACAATCTCCACTTGTCGCCATATTAGGGTTTTTAGCGATCATATTGGCTACAATAAATGTAGTTAGTGGATATTGCGTGACAGATAGAATGTTGAAAATGTTTAATTCATCAAAAAAATTAAAAAAATTTTGAACAAAATATAATATATTGCGTCTTACATTATGTAAGGGCGGTAATCAGTCCGCAGCATTATACTTTTTTTGTTAGAATATTGTTTTAGAGCGGGGATGGTAATAATCTCCGCTTTAAGCATTTTGCCAACCAGTTTTTATTAAACAAACATGTTGCATTTTTCTGGACAAGGTTTGAAAAATTTAATCGCCTATAATCGCGGCGAAAAAGCAACTAATCCTCATTAATTATATACTTCCTGCCACATAATTAGCAGATTTTTCGAATAAAAGTCGACGCCAACATGCACGTAGTGGCACATTTGAAATATTCACTAAAAAATACAACAGAGAAAAATTTTCTATGAAAAACAATTTGCCAAAAAATGACTATTTTTTGCATGAATGATCAATCCTTGCACGGTCACTATGCCGCATTTTTATGGAACAGAGTTTCATACCTCAACGAAACAAATAACAGTATATGGCAATAACACAATGATACTTACCATAAATAGTTTGGTATGTATGTATGATAACCAGTATCCAACAAGCATGCAGCAAAATTTTTTCTTTTTTTCTATTACACTAAACTCTACAAAATTTTCACTGCAATTAAAATAACGCATCACGTCAGACAATATCTGTAATGGAACGTCATGGACATTTGTCAAGACGACATACAATGACAATTGGCCAGCACAGAAAAGAAAATAATATACATTACAATGACATAATAATAACTTCTTTCCTGTATTTTATATACGTGCGAAATAATCAACATCTACCAGGCAAGTAGCAATTTTTTCTACTGTCCCAGTCTGTGTAATATCGCCATTATCAACCATAAAAAGCGACAAATCACCACCTGGCATATGCATAGTGATATTATCAGAACATTTTCCAAGCGATCGTGAAATTGCAAAAACAGCACAAGCACTCGACCCAGAAGCAAGTGTATATCCAGCACCACGTTCCCATATTTC
The DNA here is from genome assembly GCA_964589405.1 of uncultured Opitutales bacterium. Taxonomy (GTDB): domain Bacteria; phylum Verrucomicrobiota; class Verrucomicrobiia; order Opitutales; family JAIRKQ01; genus CAZPRW01. Next base: position 1,416 of record CAZPRW010000016.1, read on the forward strand.
AATACCAATATTATTTTTATCAATGATACGTGCAAATTGAACATTCGTCTTTTGAGGAAATTCTGGAAGATTTTCAAAAATTGGTCCCAATGTTTTTGCTTCCGCTGCACTTGGATTGTCAACGAAAATTACACAATGTGGGTTACCCATTGACACTGGATGATATATAAAACTCTTGCCATCGATTACACATTCACCTTGCTGCGATGGGAAATATGGAATATTGTCATCCCGAAACTTCGGTTTTCCCATATTTACTCCGATGCGATTGTTCGACATTGCTGTCGCAGTGACAGATTTTTTTTCAGTAGTTATTTTAAATGTTTCACATATCTCGAACTGATGATTATCAATCATAGCACGTGCAAAAATACGAGTGCCATTACCACTAATCTCAGCAATGCTGCCATCAGGGTTAAAAATTTCTAACCAAGCAGAAAAATCATCTATCTTCGCACCATATAAAATACCATCTGACCCGATCCCAAAATTCCTATGGCATATTTTTTTTACCATCTCCGAAGACGGACGTTCATATTTTGTTGCATCTAAAAATAGATAATCATTACCTAATGCATGATATTTCGTAATCACTATCTCATCATTGCTCGCTGTCATCATATCAGTAATACCTCATAATCATATCATGAAAATTTTCTATCAAGAAAAAGCATAATCATATCAATCAACTAAAAACATGATAAAATTTTCAACAATCCGAAATTAATTATTCGATACTTTTAACAAAAATATACCAATGTTAACCGACACGATAATTCATCAAAAATATTTAAACATTTGAAATCGTATATAAAAATGCTTGACCGGCACACAAAATATTTCAGCCTCCTAGTCAGGTTTTGCGAGCATAGTTTAATGGTAAAACCTCTGCCTTCCAAGCAGGTGTCGTCGGTTCGATTCCGTCTGCTCGCACCATTATTTTTAGCTGCACGCCACGTTTTTAAGAAAAACTCTTATTAGGTTATGGAGGCACGTCGTATCATAACAAAAAATTCATGGACTAGGAATGTTGTACTGCATCGTCGACTGAGCGCTTGAATGCATATTTCTACCATTTGCCATCATGCACAAATCAGTCCTCAGTCGTGTTTTTGACACACCTTCTCCATCTTGAGCAAAAATTTCATGTTCTACAAAATTTACCGGATCTAAAAGCACAAAATCTCTAAATCAAAAAATTTTCAAAGTAAAAACTCGCCTGGCCATCACGTGCAAATTGTATCTGAATTAATCTGATATGTAAATATTCCTAAAATTTATCATCTGAATGCACACTGATAAATAAATTTCTACCAATGCCGTGATTTTGCTCTGGCATCAAATTCATTTTAAAGATAAATTTTTCTCAAAACATCATCTGAATAATTTAACATCTTCGTAATGGTAAATTTTTAATTCTCGGCTATCGCGATCAATGTCAATCGACACAACGTCAAATCGATACGTTGCATTTCGTTCAATATACTGTCGTAAAAATGCAGAACATGTCCGCTTTAAAATAGATTTTTTCTCACGAGATACTGCAAAATATCCATGTACATCAGTGCCCAACGTACGCAATTTTACTTCTACAAAAACTACATTGTTTGACGATTTATCTAATGCAACGATATCAATTTCACCATGCTCGTATCGCCAATTCTGGCATATTATACGATACTTTTTACTTATTAAAAATAAACGGGCAATCTCTTCCCCGAGCCGCCCGACTGATGCTGTGTCTGTCAATTTAAATAACCGCTTACATAACCACCATATTCGTAATTTACAAATCCATGGCATCAACAAACAGAGCATCGCAAATCAATAATATTGGCATAATGTAACATGCCTATGATTTTGTTCAAAAATTTGCTGCTTATGCGATCAAATCTTTGAATTTGCTACCAACTTTAAACTTTACAGTTTGTGAAGCAGGTATTTGAATCTTTGCTTTGGTCTTTGGATTTACACCTGTACGTGCTGCACGCTCTGCTACAGAAAATGTTCCAAACCCGATCAATTGCACACTTTTGTCCTTCTTTAGACCGTTCATGATCGCTTCCAACACAAAATTTAAAGCACGTTCTGCACATGCTTTTGAACATTCATCACCGCTCAACCGTCTGATTTCATCAATTAATTCTGCTTTATTCATTTATTCGACTCCTTGTGCCGTTTCAGTTAATATTCGCCCAATCGCCAATACCTAGCGTATATCCTTATAACACATATATAAAAAGCAAGTGTTTTTTATTAAAATTCACCAACAAACCCGCATAAAATCATAGTTCTGGCATGTTTTTCGATGCTTTTACAGCATACTAACATAAATTTTTATGAAAAATGTATGTGATAATGATTATATAAAAATCTATTTGATATCATTTGAGCCTGCTCATCATAATAATTTGAACATCGAATCAGTTAATATTATAAAATACCCAAATAACTGATCCATGCTAGGAATCATAAATGCAAACATACTAAATTTGATAATGTATCAATCTGCGACATCATGGAACACGTACAGTATTAATAATTCTTGCAGCCAAGACTTCCCCTGCAATATTTTCTGCATCTGCTAAATATGATGTAATAATACGATGTCGAAGAACATCCACCCCAATTGATTTAACATCTTGCGGAGTGACATATCCACGACCTTGCAAAAATGCCCATGCTCGTGCTGCTGCTGCTAATGCCACAGTCGCACGTGGTGATGCTCCATACTGCATATATTGTGAAATATCCAATTTATATGCATCTGGCTCACGAGTAGCCGTAACAATATCAACGATATATTCCTGTATTTTTTCATCGATATAAATTGCATTTACCAATTGCCGTGCTTTCAAAATGACATCCATTGTGATAACTTGTTTTACATCATTTTCTTGAACACCATTCATGGCATTTCGAACAATATCAATTTCTTCTAATTTCGACGGATATTCTATTTTCAATTTTAATAAAAACCTATCGATTTGAGATTCTGGCAATGGATATGTACCTTCATGATCAATAGGATTTTCTGTAGCAAAAACAGAAAAAAACTCTGGCAAATCATATGTCATCCCAGCAATGGTTATATGATGTTCTTGCATACACTCTAATAATGCACTTTGTACTTTTGCTGGTGCACGATTGATTTCATCTGCTAAAATAATATTGGCGAACACTGGCCCTTTCTGTACAGAAAATTCTCCTGTTTTCTGATTATATATCTGCATACCGATGATATCAGATGGCAACATATCAGGAGTAAATTGTATACGTTTAAACATTACATCCATTGACATCGCCAATGTCTTTATTGCTAATGTTTTTCCGAGCCCTGGCACCCCTTCCAATAGAACATGCCCACCGGTCAACAGTCCGACCAACATACGATCCACCATATATCGCTGACCAATGATAACATGCCCGATATTCGTCCTTAACAACTCTATCCAATTAAAATTTTCTCGAATAGCTATATTCAACTCGCTTAATGAAGGCACCATACAACGAATATACGAGTCTTGTAATATTACCAATCATTGCAATTATAATTTCAACTGATCATTCACATAAAACTATGCAATCTACACGAGACTAGGAATAGCATCAACTATATATTAATCTGCACTGCATCACAAATAAATATTATGAACAAATTTTCCCAATACTGGCCAACAAAACTATTAATTTGCGACAAAAATCAACACGCAGCAAACAATCATGTCACATCTTCATGAACAAAAAAAACAGAATCGCACACAAAAACCATACACAATTTTAGGTACAGCACCAAAAAAGCACAGTCCGCCCCGCTTGGCGGACGAAATGCTCTCTTAACAAAACAAATCAATGCTTATTTGCTCTTTCTCTTGCTCTTCTTGCCTCCCCTTTTGCTATGAGCTCCCAACCTATCCGCTTTACTTCGCTATCCATAGCCAAAACTGCATCCAATTCTGCCTCGTCTGCGATTTGTATGAAATCACTATTAGCATTGTTTGTGTCCATCCGTTGATCTTGCTGTGACTGCTGCGCGTTGTTCAGCATATTCAACGAACCAACGCCTGCGCTCTGCTGCTGAATTTGCGAAATTTGCTGCTGTTGTTGTTCTTGCTGCTTTCCAGAAGGTTCTGTTGTTGACGATGATGACACGCCATTCGTCGTATTTGATGGAACAGCACCTTCTTCATCTGAAGAATATTGCTGTGTTGCTCCAGGTGTGCTTGGTTGAGAAGGAGTGGTTACTGCGCTTTGTGACTCACTTTCTTTTGAATCAAAGTTCATTGGCGTTTCACCATTATTTTCGTCAAGGTTTGGTATTACATACTCGCCATTGTCCTTATCAAGATTGCCAATTGGCTGTTCACCATTGTTTGTTCCATTCGGACTATTCACACGCATTGGCAATTCTTGTTCATTCTGGGAAGCCGCATCACCTTGCTGATCGGATAAAGACCGTCGCGCATCATTATTTCCCTCGTCTTCGCTATTCTTATCAGACACCGTTTCACCTTCTTCATCTGAAGAATCTTCATCTGAAGAATATTGCTGTGTTGCTCCAGGTGTGCTTGGTTGATAAGGAGTGGTTACTGCGCTTTGTGACTTACTTTCTCCTGAATCAAAGTTCATTGGCGTTTCACCATTATTTTCGTCAAGTCCTGGTATTACATGCTCGCCACTGCCCTTATCAAGATCATCAATTGGCCTTTCAATTTTATCGTTTTCACTTAAATTATTCACAGACATTGGCAATTCTTGCCCTTCCGAGAGATCTACAACATTCATCAAGCTTGCTGAATCCGTGCCGTCACCCCGCTGAGCTCCCGATTGCGAAAATGGAACTGAACTCTGTTGCAGGTTAAACAACTGTGACTGCTGTACAATATTCGGTGTATTTCGTTGAACAGATGGTTGCGGTTGCTGCTGTTGGACTTGCTGACTTCGCCGTTGAGGTACAAGACCTTTTTCACAAAGACCATTCTGATTCTCGTTTTTGCTTCGCAATTCATCAAATCTTGTCATAAGATCTGCGTAGCCAGGAAGATCATTACCATTGCCTAAGTCATTCATACCCACAAAATTACCAGATGCATTATCATGCAGCGACTGACCTGAACCGAAAAGAGAAGCTCCATCATTCATCCAATCCAGAGGAACGGAATCTTTGCTCGACCGCGAACTCTGCATAGACAGCATCTGCAAATCTGCTCGCGAAATAGATCGATCATCTATTTTAGTTACCATATTGTTTTTGCTTGCAGGATTTGCACTACTATTGCGTCGAGAAAAGCTGTTGCTGCGTGTAGCAGATTTAATATTCGCTCTATTGCCTCTTTGCGCCTGCTGATTCATTTGCGCCTGCTGATTCATTTGCGCCTGCTGATTCATTTGCGCCTGCCTAGTTTTACAACGTGTAATAAAAAACATAACGTGCACTACATGAAACACAAAGCATTTCTTGTCAATCTAAAAACGAGATCAATGCCAATTTGCTGGTTTGACGAGCAACAATCAAACGTTACAGCAACTCACGACACTTGAAACAAATCTCACATATTTCACGCTAAAATAGTAAATTGTATGGATTGATCTAGTTTTGACATGTTACCAATCATGCACAAACTAGATCAACATCAGGTTAAAACGTTACGACTTACCACGTACATCATATGCCTTAATACATTTTTGCAAAAACACATTGACAAAACAGAAATAAGGATTTTGCTGGTGCAGTTTTTTAACAAAAGAAGTATATGAAAAAATTATCTATTATAGCTACAAGCTTGTTAAGTCTTGGGTGTTTATGTGCTGATGATAATGCAGCAGTCAAAACTATGGACTGGCAGTCAAAGTTCTCAGGCAATGTTAGCATGAAATTCGCAACAGAATATAATGTCAAAGGCCGTCAAGAAACACCAAATCGTGTATTCATGCCATCTGCGGAAGTATCGTACCAAATGTTCAATTCTGCAAGTGTATATATCGGTACTGATGCCGTTTTAAAAATGAAAAATGATGGCGTCAATGATATTGCACCTTATATAGGATGCATGTATAATATTAGCGATATGTTTACTGTTGATTTAGGATACACTCATCACTTTTGGGAAGGAGCTAGTTATGGATCCTCAATCTCATACGATTCAAAAGAGCCGTATTTTGGGTTACTTATTGACATGATGTTCAAACCATCGTTGTATTTTGAATATGATTGCAACTTTAAACAACTTCATGTTGTCGGAACGACAGGATACTCGTTTGATTTGTCTCAATACGCGTTAAGTGGAGTTAGTGTTGACCTTGAAGCAAAACTAGGATACGTTCATTGCAAAAAGCTAGTAGATACTAACATTTCTCCAATATATGGAAAAAAAGAATACGTATATTATGGAGTTAGTGCTGATTTAGTATATTCTATCACTGATTGTGCAAAAGCACGCGCCGGCATAGCATGCGGAGGAAATGGTACATCTAAAAAGTCTTGGGCAAATGTTGAAAGCAATGCAAAAAACATGATATGGTTCAATGCTTCCGTTGACTGTGCGTTTTAAATTGTAACGTAATACACAGCATATTATCAATTTCAACGAGTGACTTGTAGAAGTTGCTCGTCGTTTTTATTGGATTTAACAATTTTTGTAAAAATAAAAAGGCAACAAAATGCCGATACCGTCGATGTGATGCATATCATCGCAAATAAAGACAACATCAATTGCTTATTCAGCGCACATCACCCATACACTATGTGTTGAGTTTGCTATCACACAACAAACATTAGTATTGATTTCAATCTTATGCACAAAATTTCAAACCTAAACAATATAGAAACATCTATTTTGTGGATTCTGTAAACAAGTGCGCAAACACATAGCAACAATGACAACACAGATAAAGACACAACAACATTGCGATGAAAATATGTGCATTGCTACTGTATACAATATTATAAAAAATAAAAAAATGATTAAAAATCATTGACAATAGCCAATTAAAATACCAGGCTTATAAGCCAGGTTTGTTTCTAACAAAGAGGAAGTATATGAAAAAATTATCTATTATCGCTACAGGGTTATTAAGCCTTGGATGTTTGTGTGCTGATGACAATGCGGCAGTCAAAACCATGGAATGGCAATCAAAATTGTCAGGAAATGTTGGAATGAAGTTCGAGACGGAACACGTCAGCAAAGGTCGCAGAGAAATTCACGACCGCGCATTCGTTCCATCCGCAGAAGCATCGTATCAATTGTTTGATGCTGCACAGGTGTATGTTGGGGCAGAAGCAGCTTTGCGCATGCAAAATAATGGCATAAATGACGTTGCTCCATATATTGGATGCATGTATGACATCAATGATATGTTCACTGTTGATGCGGGGTATACTTATCATTTTTACAGTGGTCTTTATAATGGTTACAAAACCTGCAGCAATGAAATCTATTTGGGGTTATTGACTGATGTAATGTTCTCACCGTCATTGTACTGCGAGTATGATTTCGACCGTGAAGAAATTAATATTGTTGCAGCAGCAGGATATTCTTTCGATTTATCACAGTATGCAATCAGTGGTCTAGGTGTTGACCTAGGAGCAAAGATCGGTTATGACAAAGCTGATAAACCACTTGGAGCGAAGTACAACAAGGCGTCCGATGGCGACAAAGATTATGCGTATTATGGAGTTAATGCTGATTTAGTATATTCCATTACTGATAGTGCAAAAGCACGTGCTGGTGTAGCATATGAAGGAAATAGCGCCAAAAAATCATCCTGGACGAATGCACTCGGTGGTCACAAGAACATGATATGGTTCAACGCTTCTGTTGACTGTGCATTCTAATTGAATTAGGTAGTATTTAAACAAAACATACGGGCGACATGCAATATGTCTGCCTGTTTTGTTTTTTTATATATAAACTAGCCAACATAAAAAGCTATCGACATGGAAAATAAAAAAACAGATTGTATTGCAAACGGTAACAAACGGAAGACAAGCATCATTGGTCGCTTCATAGTAATGCAATTTAAAATTGCACATTAAACAACGACCTTTGTCTATGCTGAAATATTGAAGCTAAAACCAGCCTATTGGCTATAGGCTCAATTTCTAAAAATAAAATCAATATAAAAATCAACTATGGCCAGTATTTGAATCTCAATAAATGCCTGTCTAAGCAATTACGTATTTTCGCTGAAGTGGCATCGAATCCGATTGTTCGTACTTTAAAATGCCATTCGCTACCATATGTTCCAATAATTTAAATAATAGAGATGGATCTTTGCAATCTGGCAAGTCATGAGCAAATGAATTTAATGTCATCCCATTATTATCATCATTTTTCAGCGCTAAAACAATGTCATTCTGCCATTTTAACACTTTTGCAGCGGCTTTTTTGCCAGCCTCTACACCAGGTTGATGATAAGCATTAATATTGATAAAACTCGCATAAATCCCAACAGCACGTTCATATAGTGCAATTAATGCGCCAAGTCCATAAGCATTGAAATCGTCCAATATGATATGAATGACTTGTGTACCATTTTCAGACAATGCGTCGATCGTCCCCAATGCAAAACCATTTAAATAATCTCCTGATGTCATCCCGCCACTATCAACAGCGATCGATGGTTTACTGCAGTTTTTCAATACAGTAATTATTGTAACAAAAAAGTTTTGAATACCATCGCGCAATTGTTGAACAAAGGCATGCTGATCGGTAGTCCCTTTGTTGCCGTATACTGTCAAGCCCTGTCTCACACACTTACCATCGCGATCACGTGATTTTCCTAACGATTCCATGACCAATTGTTGAAGATATCGCGCGAAATATCCCAATCGATCTTTATATGGCAATACAACCATATCCTTTTGACCACTACCATTACATGCAATATACCATGACATTGCTAGTTTCATCGCAGGATTATTATCATCTCGACGTGTCAATATATCCATATCATGTGCACCAGAAAGAAACGATTCAATATCAATTACTAATAATGCTGCACATAACAGTCCAACCGAAGAAAAAATACTAGTGCGGCCACCGACCCAATCCCACATAGGGAAACGAGCGATCCATTCTTCTTGTCGCGCTTGTTTATCGAGCAAGCTACCGTTTCCTGTTATTGCAACAGCATGGCGAGCAAATGAGAGCCCAGCCAATTGGTATGCATGCATAACTTCTTTCATCGCATTGCGTGGTTCTGGTGTGCTTCCTGATTTAGACGCAACAACGACTAATGTTTTTCCAAGTTCTCCAACTAACGACGATAATATACGATCAATTCCGTCGGGATCAGTATTATCAATAAATGAAATTTTCATAGAATGATCGTTTGACAAGCTATCAGCGATCAACTGCGGGCCCAAACATGAACCACCTATTCCTATCCACAAAATATTCGAAAATTTACCATCTTCTCCGACGATATTTCCAGTATGGATATCATTCGCAAATGATTGTATACGATGTTGCATATTGATAATGTCGTCGCGAATATTATCAGTAGGGGATAACTCAGGAGCACGCAACCAATAATGACCTACCATCCTATTTTCGTCGATATTAACAATATCTCCTGCTTCTAAGCGTTCCATCTCTTCCATGGCACATTTTTGTTTGGACAACATATTTTTTATGAAATCATCAGATAAATCAATATGACTAAAATCAATCGAAAGGCCTAACTTATCATCCATAAAATAACCACGTCGGAAAAATTCAGCAATATCCATATATTATCAATAGGAATATGTAAAAAAACATCATAAGAGCAATGTAGAATACACATTATGCCATTAGATTCTTATCAGAAATCATACAGTAACGATTATCGGAGCATAACACGGCCAATTAATCATTACAAACGTAACCTGCTAATCGTATTTTCAGTCATCAAGATATAGCTACAAACTATAAGAAAACGCTGAAAAAAGCTAAAAATACAGCAAGTAAACCATAAAGAAAGTTCAAAACAACACCGAGAAAAGCCATGATGAAGTTTTACGACAACTCCAAGCAATACCATATGGAGACCTAAAATACTCGAGGCAATGCTGAACTTTGAAGAAAGTTGAAGAAACAAATACACTGGCTGTTCAAGGCACTTTAAGCAAACTTCCAGAAACATTTAAAGCACACATAGAAGACCATAGAATTTCTTGATGGTCGATTGGTCGTCGGTCGTCGGTCGTCGGTCGTCGGTCGTCGGTCGTCGGTCGTCGGTCGTCGGTCGT
>CAZPRW010000016.1:11749-12334 GCA_964589405.1 uncultured Opitutales bacterium
CGGTCGATTTAAACAAAAAAATAATACCATTTAAGTGACGGATTTCGAGAATTAACCATCCGTCATTATCTGTGAATAGAAGTCGTCTGTGAATTGGAATACTCCCACACAATCAAACCCTCGTATAACCAACCATTGTCAGATCGAGACAACATAAGTAGTCGGCCAGTAGGAATCCTAGAGCGATTTGGAATCTTCAGTGTTGTCAGAAACTTTGGTGGATTGTAACCCTTCGACCAACGAAAGTATTCTGACGAGATCGGGCAATCCAGCAAAATTATGTTTTCTGACAATCTCAACCTGGCTGAAAATTAAAGCCCTCTGCAAATATAAATCACTGGCAAACTGGACTCATCTCAGACGAAATAATGTCTTCGTGTATAATACCAATATAAAATCAGCTCTTCTGTCAGAACAAAGTCTTCGAAAGGGTAGAGTCAAAACATTTGACACAATCGAACCCTCGTGTAACCAACCATTGTCAGATCGAGACAACATAAGTAGTCGGCCAGTAGGAATCTTAGAGAGATTCGAAATCTTCAGTGCGGTCAGGAACTTTGGTGGATTGTAACCCTTCGACCAACG
>CAZPRW010000017.1:0-12182 GCA_964589405.1 uncultured Opitutales bacterium
GGGTTCATAAGACATTTTATCACGAGATCACACATCATGCAAGAAGTGCTGTTGGTGCGATGGATACTGATAAATCAATTGCTAGAAAAAACTTAGAAAGTGCCATACCGGGACTTAAAGACAATACAAATTTAATAAATGCGATAAAAGATCAAATCCGTAAGTATGCTCTGAGCGAATACGAAGAATATATAGCAGAATTCAGTGCCCTTGTATTATGTTGTTTAGAACCGAAAAAGACAGAACAGGGAAAGATAGAACCGAATGCAAATCCATTTAATTGTATCGCCGATGAGCGTCTTTGGCGATTGTATTATGAATTTGGGGGGCCAGATTTCGCACCAATAATTCAGCAAAAGGGATTTTTGCCTGCTGGATGTGCTAAAGGTTGTAACATGCTATCAGACAAAGAATGTGATTGGTGCTCAGGTTATCCATCGAAGTTTGGCATAGATATCAATCAAATAAAAGATCAACAAGTTAAAGTCGAAGGAATGACGGCAATAGATCAAAGATCTTTCGTTAAGATTGATGAAACAACAATTCTTCCACCACCGCCAATAGGATATTGTTACGAAGTAAAATATGGAAAACTGAAGTTGAAAGATCTTAAAAGCAGGAAATATTATTGGCCAACATTCTGTAGTTTGACGAATGGGCCGTTGACATTGATGAAAACTTGGCCGTGTTTGAAACATCATTTCGAACTGTTGCCAACTGCAAGTACTAATATGTTGAAAACTGTAAATAGTGTGGTGTTGTCATCGACAAACGAGGGGCAAGCAACAGCATGATATCAGCAATTGGTTCGGTTGTGAAGTCAGTTTTTCGACTGCCAGTGGCCGCGGTAAAATGGGGCATAACCGCAGTACGACGGAGTCTCAGTTGGTTTAGTTCATCTAATTAAGTCAAGACTCGAATAGTGCCAATATTGGTACAGTGCGATCTTGTCATTCTCGTGCAACACTCAATCATGCCATGCATCCGCGCAATTACATGTAAACTGTATGGCATAATTGCAGTATTGCGCGCTATACTTGCTTGCTTCCTATAGATTTTTTTTTAACAAATCCACAAAAAAGGGTTTCGTTCATGAAAATAAGCACATCATGGTTGCAAAAGTATTTGTCGCGTGCAGTGTCTGCGCAAGAATTGAATGAGATATTTACTGATATTGGACATGAAGTAGAAGAAATCATCAGCGTTGGTGTGCAACGGCAGGATACATTGGTTGTTGGCGAAATTCAAACAATAGATAAACACCCAAATGCAGATAAGTTATCGGTAGGTAAAGTGCGTGTTGGTGATGATGCAGTCGTACAAATTGTATGTGGAGCGAAAAATTTTAAACTTGGGAACCATGTGCCAGTTGCTCTTGCTGGTACTCGATTGCCAGGTAACATTCTTATCGAACGTGGCAATTTGCGTGGTGTTACTTCAGAAGGGATGATGTGCAGTGGTCGTGAATTAGGACTAGGCAATGATCATTCAGGATTATTGATTTTAGACAGATCGGCACAGGTCGGGAAACGTCTTCATGATGTGATCGCTATAGAAAATGATACCATATTTGATCTGTCATTGACGGCTAACCGTGGGGATTGTTTAAGTTACATTGGAATAGCACGGGATGTTGCTGCGAAGTTGGATATTGATCTGATAATACCAGAAGTTCCCGAAATCATTATCGAGCAGTCACGACCATGTGATCATTTTTTGCAAAATGTCACTATAACAACAGATGCGTGCATGTCGTATTTTGTAGCATGCATGGATAATATAGTGATAAAAGACAGTCCGCAATGGATGCAAAATGATCTTGAAAATGCAGGAATTCGATCGATCAATAATGTTGTTGATGTCGGGAATTGGGTAATGCTTGAGACAGGACAGCCAGTGCATGTTTTCGATGCAAAAAAAATTTATGATGGAAAATTATGTATTAGGGAAGCGTTCAACGATGAATCGTTCGTAGCGTTGGATGGAAAAACATATGCTCTACAACCACCAATGACTGTTATAGGAGATGATATCAGGCCATTGGTCGTTGCGGGGGTTACTGGTAGTGAATATGCAGGAGTTGATAATAATACAACATCTGTTGTGATTGAAGTGGCAAATTTCGACCAAGATAATATACGGAAATGTGCACGAGATTTAAATATTTCAACAGATAGTTCATATCGGTTTTCGCGTGGGATTGATCATAAAAATATACCATTCGCATTAGCACGGATCATTTCTCTGTTACAACAAAATAGCGATGGGAAATTGGCATCCAACTGTTGGGCAGTAAAAACATCGAATATTGAACTATTACAAATAAAATTTGATCCAGTGTGCATTGGTCAGACTTGTGGGTTTAATATTCCGCTGTCGTTTTGTAAGAATGCATTGTCGAAGTTAGGATTTATTGTTAATGATGATGATGAGGTCTGGAATATTACTGTTCCTGCTCATAGAAGTGATATCGTTTGTTCTGCTGATATTGTTTCTGAATGTTTAAGGATATATGGAACATCACATATTGTATTAGAAGATGTCGTTTCAAAAGGAACATATCGAAGGGACGATGGTAGTTTTTGTTATCGACAAAAATGTACACAATATTTTGCGGACAACGGATTTTTGGAATGTTATAATCTATCATTGCAAAACAGTAAAATATGGAATGAAATCAAACAAGATGGTGATATTCTAAAAATTCCAAACCCATTGACGTCGACCCAGGACTGTTTCCGGCCATCATTGATATTGGGGCTATTGGATGTCGTTAAGACAAATTTGCAAAATGGGAATGTCGACAGGAAGTTTTTTGAGATTGGGGATGTTGTAGTTAATATTGGCGGTAAGTTGACAGAATGTATATCTATCGCGTGTGTAGCAATTGCTGATGAGATCGATCGTGCATGGCGTGGAATTGGAACAATTGATTTCTATGACATGAAATCTTTAATATTCTCAATATTACAGAACTTTTCACAACGCGTTCCTGTATTCAATCCCGTTGAACAAGATGCAATGTGGCAGAATGGGCATTCTGGTACATGTGGACTATTACATCGTGAAAAATTTTATGCCACGTGTGGATTATTAAATGTATCGTGGACCAGAAAATTGGATATTAAACCATCGATTGTGGCAGCGGAAGTAATCGTACATCCTGACATCTTTAAGAGAAAAATATCAAAAATAAAATATAATCCATTCACATCATATCCTCATATTGCAAAAGATATATCCATCATTGTTCCGTGTAATGTCTCGTATGACGTTGTAGAAAATGATGTTAAAAGAGCATTGAAAAAATCTACACCGAAAGATATAGAAATATCATCAATAAAATGTTTTGATGTTTATCAAGGACAGGGCATTCCAGACAATACGAAAAATATTGGAATAACCATTGATTATCGGTCAAACACACGCACATTGACAGATAAAGAAATACAAGAATGTTTTAATGCTGCACAGGATATATTGGCAGAAAAATATGACCTTCGGAGGATTTCATGAACGAACATAATATTGATCTTGATAAAATTGCTAAACTTGCACGTATCGAGATAACAGCAGAAGAACGAGATGATCTGCAAAAAAGTCTATCTAATATCATCGATCATATGGACAAATTATTTGCAATAAATGTTGATGGGATTGAACCATCGGCACATGCGTATCCCTTATACAATGTTCTGCGAGATGATGTCCCAACTGATACATTTTCACCAGAACTTGCTCTGCAAAATGCACCAAAAGCAAGAAATCAGTTATTGATTGTTCCAAAAGTAATTGAATGAGGACGTTGAGAAAAAATATGAGCGAAGAAATTTTTTACAAGTCTGCGACAGAATTGTCATCGATGTTAGATGCTGGTGAAATAACTTCAGTTGAAATCACTCGTGCTGTCATAAGTCGTACCAAAAATATAGATGATAAGATCAATGCATTTATATCATTCGATGAAAAAAAGACATTAGATGAAGCAGCAGCATCTGATGCTCGCCGACGATCTGGTAATAAATTGAGTGATTTAGATGGTATTCCTGTAGGAATAAAAGATATAATTTCTGAAAAGGGACAGCCATTAACATGCGCGTCCAAAATGCTCAACGGATATATTTCTCCGTATGATGCCACTGTAATATCACGTATGAGGAACGCTGGATGTGTTCTTTGGGGACGGTTGAATATGGATGAATTTGCAATGGGATCATCCAATGAAACATCATATTTCGGCAATGTGGCAAACCCATGGAATCTTGATTGTGTCCCTGGTGGTAGTAGTGGTGGCAGTGTTGCAGCATTAGCAGCAGGTGAAACAATTTTGGCATTAGGAACCGATACAGGTGGTTCTATTCGTCAACCAGCATCATTATGTGGTGTTGTCGGATTAAAACCATCATATGGTGCTGTTAGCAGATATGGTGCTGTTGCATTTGCTAGTTCCTTGGACCAAATCGGGCCATTAGGCCGTTGTGTTGAAGATGTAGCGTCGTTATTTCAGATAATATCTGGTCATGATGAAAAAGATTCATCGAGCTATCCATTCGAAAAACCTGACTATTGTGAAGAACTTCACAATTTCAAATCGATAAAAAAGATAGGAATTCCAAAAGAATATTTCGGGGAAGGATTATCGTCTGATGTTCGTATTGCTGTTGAACAAGCAATAAAATTTTATCAGTCACAGGGACATGAAATCGTTGACGTATCATTGCCATTAACTGAGTATGCAATACCTGTATATTATATCGTGGCAACAGCTGAAGCATCATCCAACCTTGCTAGATTTGATGGTATTCGGTATGGCCATCGTTCAAGTGATGCAACAAATGCAATTGATATTTTTAGTAAAAGTAGAGGAGAAGGGTTTGGTCGTGAGGTAAAACGTCGTATTATGCTAGGAACGTTTGTTTTGAGCAGTGAAAATTTTGAATCATATTATTTACGTGCTCAGAAGATCCGTACATTAATACGCAATGATTTCTTGCGTGCTTTTAATGATGTTGATGCTATAATTACGCCAGTTTCACCAACTACAGCATTCAAATCGAATGAGAAAATTACGGATACATTACAAATGTACCTTGCTGATATTTATACAGTATCTGCTAATTTGGCTGGTTTATGTGGATTGTCATTGCCTTGCGGATTTTCACAAGGAGGGCTTCCAATTGGCATGCAAATAATTGGAAAACCATTTCACGAACATGAAATCATGGCATTAGGATATGAGTTTGAATGTGCTCATGATTTTAAAGACAGACATCCTAAATTATAATCCAAATCTACAATATTTATATAACGGTGGCGTTCATATGTGGTATTTATTATTACTGGACGTCATTGTCATTTTATATTAGATAAATTTCGTTATGCGGCAAAGTAATGAACTGTATGCAATGCAATATATATATGATTTTCTAAAACAGTAACGTATTAAATCCATATAGGATTTTCTGGAATAATTTGATCATTTTGTCGTTGTTGAAATTTTTCTGATCGAAAATGTGAAATCATCAATAATACTACTGTTATTGTGGCAGCGCTCCATATTGGCCATGACACATGTGTAGGACAAAATATTTCACGATCTGTCAATTTTAAAAAAATATGAATCAATGTAATGATTTTACATGCGATTGTATGGAGTCCAATACTAATAATTTTTATTGGTAATATATTGAAAATTATAGACAATGCACCACATGTGATAGCGCATGATGCCATTGGGATGATGCACATTCCTAGTGGGATAGCGAGCAATGGTAGTTCTCCAAATGTCTCTATAGAAAATGGCAATCCAATAATATATGCTGCAAACGATATAGCAAAAGATGTTAATATTACACACCAACACTTTGATATAAATTGCTGATATTTTGTCATAAATGTGTGCTTTAATGGTGATTTTTCACGATATTTCCTAAATAAATACTTTTGTAACGGTACACCGATCACAATTATCCCAGCTACGACTGTATACGACAATAAAAAACTAATGTTAAATACTAAAAATGGATCATACAGAACGTGTAATAATGCACTTCCTGACAGTGCAGCTTTTGCATCCGGTGCACGACCAATTAATATGCTGCATTCATATAATATCAACATTGTCAATGCTCGTATGGCAGATGGCGGGGCTCCAATAGCAATTACATATATCCATGATAATAGTACTACTAAAAATGCTCGTATTGATTTCCGTATACACAATAGTCGCAATACCATTTCTAATGTATATGCTATGATACTCATATGAATACCACTTACAGCGAATAAATGTGCAATTCCAGCATGTATAAATAATTGTTTAATAGTTGGTGTGATCGATTGTTTATTGCCTGTCAACATCGCTATCAAAATATCAGACTCTTGTCGTAAATTATTATTCTTATCAGTATGCAAAGAAGCCATTATCCATGACTGAATATTCCGTGCTGATCGTTGAAATAATGTATTATCGTCTACGCATTTAATAAATCTGCCATATGTAGTGTTCCAACTAATTCTGGATTGTTGTAAATAATGCGAGAACCAATGACCGTCATTATTCAATGTATTAATAATGGAACATTTTGCTTGGAATGTTTGATGCGGATATGGCATATTAGCATTTTTGGACATGCGGATTTTAAAAAAAATACGATGACCAATAATATTATATTTTGTTGGTGCATTTACAATAATACCACTACCAAATATAGTATGATATTTATCGTGTTTTTGTTGTATTGTATCAGGAGATATAGATAAAAAAACATTTTTTATATTGGCATGTTCAGGCTGTGCGATATGCGGCTTACAGCGAATATGAAAATATCCATATCCAATTAAAAACAATGCAAGGCCTATCATCAATAATATACAATATTGTCGTTTTGATGACCAAAATAATGATATAGGAAGAACAAGCAGTATGCTTATTGCAATACTACTGATATTACATGAACCTACCCTAATACCAGCAATAAAACATAGCACCAATGCGAAAAAATGTCGGCATATTACCTGGTCCATCTGCGAGCAGCATGCTTGGCATTTCATCGACTGCATGTTCTTGTATTTGTATTGCTAGCAAAAAAAAAATTATTTTTCCAGAAAAAAATAATTTTTTTCTGTATTGTTTAGAAAAAATTTTTATTCATGCGCCTTATGCTTAGTGAACATACTGAAAACTAGTAATGTTCATCAGCATTTGAACATTTTTTGACATGAACCTAGAAACGAATAATGATAGTGCCCATAAAGGGATTAGTCGCATCGACTCGAAAACAACACGTGGTTGGTTAGTGCGCGGGTATAAAAACGGCATTCGCTATTCAAAACTGTTTAGTGACAGAAAGTGCGGTGGGCGTGATGATGCTTTGAGTAAAGCAGCTGTTTTCCGTAATGAATTGTATGCTCGCTTGAGCTCGATTCCATCAAAACCACGAGTACAAAAAATTGTCTCGAAAGACAAGCGTAATCGGACAGGTGTATTGGGAGTATCGAAATTGTCCAAAACAGGAAAGAATGACAAAAATCTTGTATTCTATTCTGTAACATGGCGTCCAAAGGCTGGTAGCCAAAAATGTACATCATTTTCAATTGCGAAATATGGTGAAGAATTGGCCTTTAAAAAAGCTGTATCATTGCGCTATGAAAAATTAGTAGAAGCATATGGTCGTGATATTGCTATACGTATTGTTGGACAAGAAAATGTTGATAAGTACGTCATTAAGGACGAAAAAGTCAATGTTGCCAACAATAATGCTGCTGCCGGTGCGTAAATAGCAAATGCTGCTATGTGTAAAATTCGTGTGCGTGCCATTCCTAATGCATCGAAGAATGCCGTCGTTTCTTACAACGATGGTGTTTTTAAAGTAAAGGTAATGGCACCGCCTGATGGGCAGCGTGCCAACCGGGCTATCATCAATTTATTATCACGATTAACCGGCGTTAAAACAATTCGTATGATAAGTGGGGAGACCGCACGGCATAAAATTTTTGATTTTGGGGATTCTATTTCAGAAAATGATGTCATACGATGGCTGTTAAAAAAATAGATATTTTGTCGTGGTGGCGTTCACGAAAAATCATTCGCAATGCAAAAATATTATGTTCACAAGCGAATAAGGTAATAAATTATCGGCGGCATTTATTAATGATAGAAACCGTCACTGACATACGATCATCTTTAGAAATTTTACAACAAGCAATATTAAAGAAAAATATACCAGAAATAATACAATCATCGCAAAAATTAGAAAAAATTTTGACGCAATATGGCGGTAATATTTTCCCGATAAAATTTTGGTCAGACAATGCAGAGGTATTATTTGTATCTGTTCTGCTAGCAGTATCACTGCGTACATTTTTTGTACAATCTTTTCAAATACCGACGAATTCAATGTATCCGACATATTCTGGCATGCGGCATGTTATTAATCATAATGCTGATGCAACGGGCGTTAGATCATTATCATATCGATTATTGCGTGGAGTTCACACAGTACGTTCCTTTGCGAAAACATCAGGAAATGTAACAATTCCATTACAATGTGGCATACGATCAACGACCAATGAAACATGCTATTTTATGCCATATAATGTTGTTGTTCGACGAACATTGGGAGGTTTATATAAACAGAAAAAACGACAGTACATATTATATGTTGGAACAGAACGGCACGTGTTTGAAACACCTATCGATTTTTCAGCAGATGATGCTGTCAGAGAATATTTTTTTGGAAAGACAGAATCATGGGGTGATGTAATAAATAAAAATAATGTTAAATCATTAAAAACATCGTATGGATTATTGTTGTCAACGAATAGATCAGTCACTACTGGTGATGAAATATTGATATTTGAAATCCTTGCTGGAGACATGTTGTTTGTCGATAAAATTTCGCCGCATTTTCGATCGCCCAAAGTCGGCGAAAGCGTAGTTTTTACAAGTGATGATATCCACGCTATGGAAGGCACTCCTAAATTTATAATCAAACGTATTGTTGGTGCAGATGGCGATAATATTTCATGTAAAAACAATATATTATTTAGAAATGGGGAGGAGTTTCCAATACACTCTATTGTCGGAGAAATCAGCCATCAAAATGGAGAGTATTCAAAAGGATATCAAGCGCATGGGATGTTAACGAATGGAAATATTGTAACTGTTCCAAATGACAATTATTTCATGTTAGGAGATAATTCTTGTAATAGTTATGATAGTAGGTTTTGGGGATTTGCTCCGAAACGTTCTATTCGTGGATTTCCGTTATTGATTTTTTACCCAATGAGCAACCGGATAGGGGCATGCAAGTGATTGTGTGATTAATGCGACAAATGCAGATTTTTTTGATGTTTGTTATATTGAAGCGACAGTAATTTGATGAAAAGGTACTCTTAAAATTTATAGATTGTTACATTCTGACATACATTCTTGATATTTTTGTAAACAAGCATGCAGGACAGTATCAAATGATAATTCATTAACATTTTTGTTTTTTGATGATAAAACGCAATGTTGTGGTCGAGCAGATCCATATGGTCCGAACTTATGTGCTTCTGTCGGCCCAAATAATGCTACTGTGGTTTTGCCCAATGCTGATGCTATATGTAGAGGTGCGCTATCATTTGTCACCACCATTGTTGCATGTTGTATTAAATAAACGATGTCATCTAATGTTGTTTCCCCAGAAAAATTATGACAATTAGAATATTGTGGTGATATTATATGATTGCGCTGTCCTGCGATGATGATATCTGCTGATGAACAATGTTCTGATAATGCACTTGCTAATGCTGGGAATTCAGACCATTCTTTTTCTTTCCGTCTGCTTTCAGGAAATAATATTATCAAATGTCGATTATTATCTCTAGAGTCTACAAATGACGATATGTTCTTGCTAGGAGATGGTTGTAATATCAATGGTGTTGTAAGTTTCGGTGGCAGTCCAAATAATGGCAAGAACTGACATAATATATCAATGGCATGTTGTGACGCTGGCGATGGCATATTGATTGTTTTATCATATGTTAATCCAGACAATTCTCTTGAGTCACGTCGTCCGATCTTTTTTTCTCCATGAGCAAAATACGTAATAATACCACTACGTGCTAGTCCTTGCATGTCCAGTACATAATCATAATGATAATGCCGTATTTTTTGTATTAACTGTATGAATTTTAATAACCCACCGTGCCTATGAAAAATATGAACATTTCGTATCCATGGTACCATTTGTACTATTGGACAGAAACAATCACGGACCACCCAATCAATGTTCAATAAAGGAAATGCACGATATATTTGTTGAACTACTTGCAATCCATGAATGATATCCCCCAAACTCGACGGTTTGATTATCAAAATGTCTGTATGTTGTTCTGATAATGTCATCATGATACCATATTTAATGGCCCCGTTTGCATTATCCTTCTGATTTTAACGGCCTACTCAATATCGATTGTATGCTAGCATGCAACGGTTTATGTTGGTGGAGAACATCGAATATTCCACGCATTATAGGAGCATCAATTCCACGTTGTTCACATAAATTGTAAAATGCTTTAGAAGTTTTATACCCTTCCACAGCAGCTTTTTGTGTTTTAAATATTTCTTCTGCGGTTTCTCCACGTCCTATTCTCTCACCGAACGTACGATTTCTGCTCCATTTGCCCATACATGTTGCGATGAAATCTCCAAGTCCACTCATTCCATAAAATGTTTCTTGCTCACCACCAAGTGCCACTCCGATTGTTATCAATTCACGTAATGCACGTGTTAAATATGCTGCTTTGGCATTATCTCCTACTTCCATACCATCGCAAATGCCAGCGCCTATTGCATAAACATTTTTCAAACATCCTCCAAGCTCGCTGCCTTTAACATCATTGTTGGTATAAATGCGCATATGGTCAGAACTGAATGCTTTTTGAATATCATCTTTTTTAAGCGATGTTGTAGCTAGTGCCATTGCCGCATGTTTGCCTTGCGCAAATTCTTTTGCATTGGTAGGGCCAGCCAATACAGCGAATTCAAAATTTGGCAAAAATCTTTTTACTAGATCTGATGCTGTTTCCAAGTGATCGTTTTGAATGCCTTTGCACAATGAGATCAACAATGGTAATTCTTTACGTCCTTTTGCAGCATCCGCAATCTCTTTGCAGAGATCTTCCATGCCGACGGATGGACATCCAAGAAATCCAACTTCAATATCATCCATTGCATCTTTTACTGAAGTTGTTATAGCAATATCAGATGGTAATTTGATCCCTGGCAGAAAATCAATGTTTTCCCTATGGGATATCATTTTTTTTGCTTGCTCTTGAAATTTCGGGACCAACGTCACTGTATGTCCAATAGAATGACAATACACCGCCACAGCAGTTCCCCAAGCACCAGCACCAAATACAACAACTTTCATAATATTTGTTTATTTAATTTCTACGCCGCCACGACCAGGTTGTGGATATACCTGTTCGCCATCTGGCCTGTTGATAAGTAAATGCTCTCCCTTGTCAAAAAAAATCTGAATTGGCCGTTCATATGATATTTTTTTGATTTCACCTGGTTCCAACATCCCAGAAAATATTTTTTCTGATGAATCTTTTGTACGTACAATTACTCGAACATTGCCAGTAGATACTAATGATAATGACTGTTGTTGTACTACTGCCTTTTGCGACTGTTCTACATATTTTTGTACACCATCATCATGTTTCTTGACATGGCAACATATTGATGCTATCGCAATTATAGCGACTAATGCAACAGTCCCTATCAATAATACTTTTTTCTTAGTCTTATAGAACGTTGTGCATTGTTTTTTTACATCGCGCATGATATCAGAAAATTTAGTGCTATCATCAATAACAGTTTCAGGATCTTCATCCTGTTCTTTTTCATTGGTCACTATTGTAGTAAATGACATATCCCGCGATGGACTATCCAATACTTCAAATTCCTTTATTGGACATTCTTTCATTACTTTTTGTACGTCAAGGTTCAAATATTTCGCATAAATTTTTACAAACCCACGTACATAAATATCCGGCAATGAAAAATCAGTACATCCTTGTTCAATAGCATTTAAATATTCCTCACGGATTTTAGTATTTTCAGCGGCCTCTTGCAATGATATAGATTGCGCTTTCCTAGCATCCGTAAACTGTTGTCCGAAATCATT
>CAZPRW010000018.1:0-3877 GCA_964589405.1 uncultured Opitutales bacterium
TGTCTCATCTGGGTTCAAAAAATTATTCGATAAATAAACACTTTATTTAATTTCGTAAAATGACCGCCATCAACATAAAACATTACTGGCGGTCATTTTTATTAAAAAAAACCATGACAAACTATCAACAATCGCTATTTTCCATTTGTCAAAAATTTATGCTACGGAAATAGGCAACAACCTCGCAACAATACTCCAAAACTATCCTCATAAAAACACGCAATTTTTGAAAATCGTTAAAACTCAATACACAAAAAAACACTACAAACACACTGAAAACAAGCATCGTTTGCACAGATCATATACATGCAGATTTTATTAGAAAATTTTTAGCACGTTCTGTTGCCGGACATTTGAAAAAATCATCAGATGGCCTGTCTTCTACAATTTTTCCATGCTCCAAAAATAATACACGGTCAGATATTCTACGTGCCATTGTCAAATCATGCGTGACAATAACAACAGCAATTCCGCTTTTTGAAATGTTACTTATCATAGAAATGACATCGCTCGTCATTTCAGGGTCCAAGGCTGATGTCGGCTCATCAAATAATAAAACTTTTGGCTCCATCACCAATGTTCTAGCAATCGCGACACGCTGTTTTTGACCACCTGACAACCGAGATGGATATACATCAAACTTATCTGACAATCCAAATTGCGATAACATATTCTTTGCTCGTGTTTCCGCAAGCGCACATGGTAGTTTCTTTACAGCGCGTAATGCATACGCAACATTTTGAAGAACATTCATATGATCAAATAGACAACATCCCTGCTGAACTAGACCTAATACACCTCTTCCAGCAGGTTGACCATCAACAACAACATTGCCTTTTGTCATTTTTTCTAACCCGCATAGAACACGTATCACTGTTGTCTTTCCAGCGCCAGAACCTCCTATAATAGTTGCAACTTCACCATCTTTGACAGTAAATGACACACCTTTCAATACTTCATTTGAACCGAAAGCACAATGTAACTCCTTCACTTCGAGCATGACAACCTCCGCTCTATGATTTTAGAAACACGACTCAATAACATTACCATGACATAATAGCATAGTCCAGCAACCAACAACGGTTCTAAATATAAATAATGTTCGCTGGACACCACTGTAGCACGACGTAATAAATCAGATTCTCCTATAATAGATACCAACGATGATTCTTTTAATAAATCCACCATTTCATTGACCAATGATGGTAATACATTACGAATGCCCTGAGGCAGAACAATATCTCGCATGATTTGTATTTTCGAACAACCCAATATTCGTGCGATCTCGATCTGACCAACATTCACACTTTGAATACCAGCACGAATGATCTCTGACACATAAGCAGCAGAATTCATCGAAAACGCTATAATGCCTGCAGTAAATGCAGGGATGGAATGTCCTATTACTTGCGGAACAGCAAAATATATTATCGATAATTGCAATAATAATGGTGTTCCACGAAAAACTGATAAATAAAGATTCCCAACAGTTCGCAATAAACGGTTGTGCGACAAACGAATAATCGCCAAAAATGTCCCACCAAAAAACCCAAATATCATCGCAAATAATGCATACTCTAAAGTGATCTTTACCCCACTAATAATATACGGAATTTCACTATAAATTTGCTGAAAACCATGAAAACAATTCATACTATTTTATATCCCATTTCGCCTCTAATTCATCTAACCTACCATTCTCTTTCAATACTCCAAGTATACGATTAACATTTTCTCGCAACGGAGAATTTTTTGTAAATGCAACAGCGAAAGAATCAGAGAACTTTAAATGAAAAACACACAATTTTGGATTTTTTTCCACTAATTTCCGAGCTTCCGGAAAACCGATTATTAAGCCATATACTGTTCCATTACCAGCAACTGATTTTGAAATTTCAGCAATCATAGACCCTATATTATCATACCTTTTTATAGTAAGATCAGGAATGTTAGCTGCACGAATATCAGTCTCATGATGCGTCCCAAGTTGTACGCCAACAGTCTTTCCTTCCAACAACTCTATAGGGAATACAGCATTTGTACCCAACATATTAGCAAATTCTTCTTTATTCGCTAATACAATCGCACTAATGTTATCTTGATATGATATCGAAAAATCAACGTTTTCACGCCGTGCATCAGTTGGAGTAATTGCTGATATTGCCATATCTCCCTGTTTCGACATCAATGCAGGGACAATAAATGAAAATGGCATATCTTTAATAATTAATTTACGATTTAACTTCGTCGCAATTTCTTTCGCTAAATCAATATCAAACCCAACAATATCACCATGCCGCATATATTCATATGGTGGATTATCAGCACTAGTAAGCACAACCAATTCATCTTGTTTGCCAAGACAACAGATAATGCTTATAATAAACAAAGACAAGCACAGCAACGCCTTCTTCATATTTTGATAACAATCATTTTAATTGCATATGTCAATTGATTTACTAGCTTTCGCCGTAAGAAGAAAGTAATGAATGAGGATAAAAGTGATGCAGATTATGTACATAAAAACACAGCAATAATATTTGTCGCATTCTATCTTTCTGTAATTGCATTAGCTGCCGTCATATCACCAATATTATTTGCAACAACACGATATTTGGCGAATACATATTCAATTTCATTATTACAACACTATGTAGATAAAGGGTTTGGAAAATTTTTTGACCGTTCACGTTGGGTTGCATTAGCAATATTATTGCCTGTATTTCTAAACATTATTAAATTAAAACTGTCACGTGATATTGGATTAAACAGATTATCAATATCGAAATTTATTAAAATATTTTTTTTAGGATGTATAGTTACATCAATAATATATTACTCGTTATCGCATATATATTTATTTAAAAGCAAAGAAATCATATTATCGCAACACATCATAGCATCACTGAAGATGCTCATATCAGCTTTGATCATCGGAATTATTGAAGAGATTATTTTTCGTGGGATCATATTAAATGCATTTGCTAGAACTTTTTCGCTAACAGTTGCAATATTTCTATCATCGATATTTTTTGCATATTGCCATATCGGAGCTGGATCATGTCCACAAATCAATACTACTTTCGAATATTTTGATGGCATCAAATGTGCACTATGGTCATTATATGGGTTCACAAAAAATATATCATTCATACAATTAGCGAATCTAACTACATTAGGAATGACATTATCATTGTTAACTCTGCGATATAAAAGCATATTGGCTGCTATATCTTTTCACACGAGCACTGTTTTCATCATTATGCAAATGCGGAAATTCGGAACATTTTTGCAACACACTCATTCCGGTAATATTTCAATCAATATATTAGACACCAAAATTACACTGTTTACACAATTGGTCATTATTGTTGTGTTATTGATCGATAATAAAAGAAAAATATACGAATAATGTTTTAAACATTCACTCAGCAAACCTTAAAAGGTTATAGAGAACGAAAATATAAATTAACGTTTATCAGTAAAATTCAAAGCAAAAACCATTTACTATGCTAGATAAACAATCTGCACAATATCAACATGCAAGAATGAAAAGTTAAGAAAGTGATACAAGCTCCGTTTATAAGAACGAAATAATGTCTATTCAAAAATTTTTATTAAACAAAAAACACAAAAAGACAACCACTCAAAACACTTAATAAAAGCATTAATCAAAAAACAAGAACCAATATTAACCATCAAGAATCAAAATGTCATGACTAAAAAATGGTGCTCGAGGAGGGACTCGAACCCTCAAGCCATAGGCACCAGATCCTAAGTCTGGCGTGTTTGCCAATTTCACCACTCGAGCAATAATTAATGTAGCGAAAACGCTACACTAGTGAAAAACTACTTAAAAAATCTTGCAATCTCTTTT
>CAZPRW010000018.1:3887-12134 GCA_964589405.1 uncultured Opitutales bacterium
TCCGCAGATTCTTTGCTATCAGAAGCATGTGCGATATTACGCATCTTATCACTTCCAAAATCACCACGGATTGTACCAGCAGCTGCCTTTTGTGAATCAGTTGGGCCAAGAATATTTCTTACACGCTCTATCGCATTACCTCCCTCAACTATCATCACCATAACTGGACATGACCCCATGAATTCAGCAATTTCAGGGAAAAATGGCAAATGTGTAAGATGTGCATAATGCTCACGCAACAAATCATCACTTAATGCCATTATCTTACAATCAGCTATCGACAAACCAGCATTTTCAAATCGTGTGATAATCTTACCTGCCAACTTACGTTGCATACAATCAGGCTTCAAAATAACTAATGATTGTTCCATAAAAACTTTTCTACTGGCATCTTTGTTTTCGTTATCATCTCCAAAAACACCACTCGGCATAAGTGCTACACACCAAATAAAAGGTAACAATAACGCTAACAGTCTACTCCTCACTGGGAATTATCTATTTAAATTTTTATAAAATGTCGATATCAAACTGACAATATTTTTATAGAATAACACGCACTCCATTTACAACAATCTGAACGCCCATACATGTAATAATAACACCCATAATAATGCTCAAAAAAGATATTATTCGACCTGGAATCATACGTGCGATTTTTGCAACCAAAATCATAATAATGGCGATAACTAACATAGTAACAAAAATCGAAAACAAAAAACAAACTAATGATACTACTGACGACAACTGTGAACGTACTAAAAATATATAAGAAATTGTTCCTGGACCAGCTAATAATGGCATCGCTAATGGTGTGATAGCACAATTACAGAAATTAACATTATCATTTCGTGATTCAGAAATAGAACCATCTGGACGTAATAAAGAATACCCTAGCATTGAAAGATAAACCCCGCCTGCTACTTGAAATGACGATACTGACAAATGAAACAATGTAAATAATAGCGGACCAGTTAAGGCAGCAATAACAAGTATAATAAATGCTACACTTGTTGCTTGAACGGCAACACGAACACGTTCTTTTGTCGAACATGACGTTGTTAATCCCAAAAAGACAGCTATAGCTGCAACTGGGGTCAAAACAAAAAATAACCGTATAGGAAATTTCAGCAATATGTCATACAACGCCATTCATTGAACAAAAAACAATCACGATATCTGGTCAATTGAAATACAATTTAGTATTAATAGGAAACTGTTCTTTAGCAAACATAGACCCAAACTTAAACAATTATAAAAATGCAATAATTACTTAAAAAAACAATCTTTTCTACGCCATCTTGTAATAAGATATCTAAAATAGACTTAATAAAAATAGATCAAAAAGGTCAGTATTTTTCTCAAAAAGTATTGACTAACTAAGTAATATGAGCCAAAAAATATTTGTCTATGATTGCAATAGTAGAAGCTGCTCATGCCGGCTTGTTAAAAAGCTCCAACATTATGCGCAATGTATTAGCAGGAATCGTTGTTGCTGTTATAGCGCTCCCTTTATCAATGGCATTTGCCATCGCATCTGGAGCAAAGCCAGAAGCAGGAATTTATACATCAATCGTAGCAGTAATAATAGTCTCATTATTTGGCGGCAGTCGTGTGCAAATAACAGGGCCAACAAGTGCATTTGTTGGGGTATTGATCGGTGTTGTTAGCAAATATGGACTTAGTGGGTTACAAATAGCAACCATCATGGCAGGTGGGATCATGCTATTGCTCGGATTTTTTAAATGCGGGCAAATGATAAAATTCATACCAGAACAAGTCATTACTGGGTTTACAGCAGGAATTGGTGTCAATATGTTCGCATCACAAATCCCTAGCTTTTTTGGGTTACAATGCGGATATCTCCCAGCAAATCTGCAAGACAAAATATCAGTTTTAACAGACGTTTTCCATACAATAAATTGGCAAACGACGTTTTTCGGGCTCGCAACGTTGGTTCTAATGGTCATGGCAGAAAGATCTCGGTTTAGAAAATTCCCTACCCCATTATTAGCACTAATATTTGGAATGACTATCCAGGCTATTTTTGGCTTCTCTCAAGTTGAGACCATTGGTTCTGTATTTGGTGGATTGCCAAACAAACTACCATCGTTCACACCAACAGGAACTATATCGTTTTCATTAATCCAAAAATTGATAGGCCCTGCGTTTGCAATAGCTATGCTAGGTGCAATAGAATCATTATTATGTGCTGTTATTGCTGATGGATTAATCGGAACACATCATGATTCCAACCAAGAATTAATGGCTCATGGAATAGCAAATATCGTTTCTCCATTGTTCGGTGGAATAGCAACAACCGGATCAATCGCACGAACAGCAGCCAGTATAAAAATCGGTGCAAATTCACCATTAGCAGGAATAACAAGTGCAATTATATTAGCTGCCATCATTTGTTTCCTCGCACCGCTAGCAAAATTTATCCCATTAACGACATTATCGGCAGTATTATTTCTTGTAGCATACCGTATGATAAATGTTAAACATTTTATAAATTTACTAATTCATGCACCAAAAAGCGATGCCATTATTTTAATGCTAACATTCGGACTAACGCTGTTCTGCGGAATTGTAATGGCAGTAAACGCTGGTGTAATGTTATCTGCACTCATGCTCATGCATAGAATGGCAGGATCAGGTCATATTGATAGAGTACAAAAAGAAAAACATCCAGAATATGATTTTTCAACACTTCCTAATGGGATAGCGATTTACAATGTCTCTGGTCCAATGTTTTTTGGGATTATTGATAAATTTTCACATGCTTTCTCTTCTATAGAAGAAAATGATAAAATAATCATTTTGAGGTTATTCGACGTCCCATTCATTGATGCAACCGGACTAGAACGATTGCATTTAACGATGGCAACATTCGAACGATTTGGCAAAAAAATATTATTGAGCGAAGCTAATGACGCTGTCATGCAAAAACTACAACGTTCTCATATGATGGATTATACTACTATTTGCACTGCTAAAAAATCAATTGTTGAAGTAATCAAAATTGCTGATAACATGCTGCGACATTAATATGGACGTATTGATTTTCTGTATTGGAGCATGTATTGGTAGTTTTTTAGGAGTGTGCATATATCGCATCCCTCGCAATATTTCTATCATATATCCACGATCACAATGTCAATGTGGCAAACCAATACCATTTTATCATAATATTCCAATAATTTCATGGTTAATATTGCGCGGTACATCAAAATGCTGTCAAACCAAAATTCCTGCAAGATGCTTGATAATCGAAATATTAACCGCAATATTATTTTTAACCATCTGGAAAATATCATCTACAACGTCAGAAATGATCGTTGGTTGCGTGTTATCTTCTCTATTGCTAGTAATCGCTTTTATTGATATCGACACAATGGAAATACCTGACTCACTATCAATCGGCGGCATGGCATTAGGAATCTTGTCATCAATTACAGCACCATGTTGGATATCACAACAAACGATTACAACATCACTTCAAAATAGCATTTTAGGAATATGTTTTAGTAGCGGTCTACTATTATGGATAGCAATCATTAGTGAATATATATTGAACCGTGAAGCTATCGGATTTGGTGATATTAAATTGATCGGGACAATAGGCTCATTTGTAGGCTGGAAAGGCGCAATGTTCGCATTATTCGGCGGATGTTGTATTGGAACGCTTTTTGCACTACCATTATTATCATTAAAAATATGCAAAAAATATCGCGATATTAAACACGAAGTACCGTTCGCACCATTTTTGGCACTCGGAACAATAATATATTTATTATTCGGCCAAAAAATTATCTCATTCTACAAACTACTTATAGTCTAAAGATAGCTTTACTGACAATCTGCATTATCAATATATTTCCGAATATTTAAGAAATACTTTTTATACAACAGTTACGTCAAAAAACAAAAATATGCTGAACCTAACTTATGATACGTCCGAAAATATCTTAGAATAAAAATGGTGCAACAAAAATTTATAATAGCGCTGTTAAAATTTTTCTATTGTAAATTTTGCCTTTTGCAACGCAGTCTTCAATGCACTATATCTCATGAACAATTCATTATCATCATTGGCATTATGCATCATAGCATTTACTTCTGCCTCATACTGTGCCAATTTATCGATCAATGACCGACGGTACATTCCCATTTTATCGTCTAATAATTGTTGTTCCATATCGACCATGATAGGCCGTTCTTTTTTCCCAAAATCCATATTTTATTTCAACTCCCCAATCTTCAAAACTATTGTCTGATTCTCTTTCGACAACACAATATTTTCTGGAGTGATTTCTTTAATGGTATACCCATTGGCCAGTGTTGCACCTACCATGTATTTCGTGCCATCTTTGAACCCTATCCAATTCATTCCATTGTCGCTTATTGACACACTATTTACTTCACTGCCAAAATATTGCTGCTTTATTACATCAGGATCACTGATCTTCACATAATTCTTTAAAAGAACATCATTGCCCAACGTTTTTTCTATTTGAATCTTCGCCAATCTCCAGTTCTCTTCTTCATCCGAAGATACTAAACCACCAACGACAATTCCATCCGCCTGAGGAACAATGCCAATCTTTCCTGTCAACTTATATTTCGATAATATTGGACGCACTAAATTATATGCTTTTTGTGGCAATATTACCTCATCCTGCAAATCATTAATCCCTATGATATCTTCTAAAATCCGACGGCGTACTTTCCCCCATCGATCCTTATCAAAAGCATATCCTGTCAATAAAAACACACCATTTGACACAGTTTGTACTTTTGGCCGTGATTCAATCGTTGATAACAACGCATTAATTTCTGACAAAATTTTTTCTTCGCTATATACTTTATTTTTTATGTTTGGATCGATCGCTGCAAGTTTTGTCTTTAATGCTGATAATGATTCATTGGACAATGTATACCCAGTGGCCATGTATCCTCGTTGAGTTTTCGCAATAGCAACATTGCCTGATAATCCGAGCTCCCGAACAGCACCTTGCAATAATACCATAGTATCCGGTTTAGCAGCAACAGGTTTTGTATCAGAAAAAATCGACATGCATAACAATAATACCGCTGCAAATGTAAAGATTGCGATACCAGCACCAGCGTAAATGAATGTTTTTTTACGACCTTTTGTGGTCATCGACAGTGATTCTGGAGGAATGACATCTTCAATCTTTTCTTCTAATACTTCTTCTACCTTTTCATTATTAGACTCCACTAACTGAGGAGCATCCATCGCTGTGATCGATGGCCATGTTTGATTAGATGGACCTATAATCAAATGAGTTGACCCAATTGTAATAAATTGAAACGTTTCAACAGTAACAGATTCCTCTTTTACCAATTGACCATCTAAAAACACTTTACCATTCAGTGGTTGTAATGTTATTCCATCTTTACTAAATTTAAGAGAGATATGCTGTGGCTCAATCAATGAATCTGACAATACAACATCACTGTTCAAATCACTACCAACAATTGCCGTCTCATCATGAAACAAAACCTCTGCTCCTTGATGATTTCCTGACAATATTTTCAAAAGATAGCCACTCTCTTGATCACTCATAAAATTATATCACCGCTAACCTATACATCACACTTTGCAAAAAACAACATAAATTTGCAAGCTACATAATCATGTCATATGAAACAACTATCTTACGACCACTTAAAATGATGGTGAAACATCTGTTACTTGCCCAACTGCTAAGTAATTTTCACCACTTGACCATTCCTGATCATTAATAAGCAATTTAAACTCAAAACAAGATGGCATATCGCAACATTCTGCATGCCACTCCCAACAATCATCAGCAATAGGTAACATTTCAATGCCGTTATTCCAACTTAATCCACATCCATCACCACGCAAAAACAATCGATTTCCAAATCCGACATCAACATGCGCTCGAATGACGATCGGTGTCTTTTTGGTTGTTTTTTCAGGATTTTTATCGCAACAAGATTTGCAAGTACTCTTCTTACTATTTGAAACAACTACTTTGCCCTCATCCACAGGCACTTTCATTTTGCTCTGTTTTTTTACTACCATTTTAGGTGCTACCATGTCATCTACTCCCTATAAAAACTCCGAATAATGTTAACATACACACCAAACAAATAAAGCTTTATTTTAAATAAACATTTGAAATGTTGACAAAACAAACCACCCATGACATGTTCTAACCCGTGGAAAAGATGTTAAAATTATCATTATTGATGTTGGCAGTAGTATTTTGTAATGGATGTGCAAGTGGTAATACAACGACAAAGAATAATTCGCAACTACCATGGGCAAAACCTGCAAAATGGGAAGGTGATCGCACGTTAACACAACAAGACATGTCTTTCTCTACACAATCTGGAAAACGATCATCACATTCTCGATAATAATTTAAATAACATGACGCATTTGGTAATCATTCCAACCCCAATTGGCAACCTTGGAGATATGTCGCAACGAGCGATCGATGCATTGTCATCGTGTGATATTATATTGTGTGAAGATACAAGAGTGTGTTCTAGATTGCTATCACAATATGGCATAAAAAAACAAATGATGACCTATCGTGATGATAACGAATCCAAACAATGCAATGCTGTCATTAATATAATACAGTCTGGAAGAACAGTAGGATTGACAAGCGACGCTGGGACACCAGCAATATCTGACCCAGGATACCGGATTGTACATGCATGTCGAAAAAACAACATCCAAGTAGTATCAATTCCTGGACCATGTGCTGCGATAACAACATTAGCCGCATCGGGACTACCAAGTGATAAATTTTTATTCGTCGGATTTTTGCCGAATAAATCACATGGCAGACAAAAATTTTTCAGCGAACATAAATCATCGTATTACAGCATAATATTATATGAATCATGTCACCGCATAGAAAAATTTCTAGAGGATGCCAACTTAATTTTGGGCAGTCAACGAACAATATGTGTAGCGAAAGAAATAACAAAACTACATGAATCATTTTTTGTAGGAAAACTAGAAGAAGCATTGTCAATGATCAAACAACAACCACAAAAAGGAGAATATACTATTGTGATTGCACCTGAAAAATATGAATTTTAAAACCGCCAACAATAATTGCTATCAAAACTTTGTACAACTAAAAATCAGGATTCAAAAACGTAAAAATTTTATTGTAAGACAATGTCTTTTATCATAAGTCTTGCGGCATAAGGAAATCATACAATGTCGGAAATTATACCAGACGGAATTTCAGTACGCAGAAAAAATCGCATTTTCGCTGTACAATTCATGTATTCGTGGTCGATCAATAAGAATGAACAATTTTGGCAAACGGAAGAAATTGTTGAAGCATTTGCCAATAAATATTTTAAAGAACATTCCGATTTCAAATTCGGAAAGGAACTAGCAATTGGGACAGTAGAAAACATTGATATAGTTGATGACCTGATCAAAGAACATGCCACTCATTGGACACTAGACAGGATAGCAATTACAGATCTGGCAATTCTACGAGTAGCAATATACGAAATGGTGTTCCGCGAAGATGTACCACCGATCGTAGCAATGAATGAAGCGATTGATATCGGGAAAATGATATCGACCGATGAGTCTAGTAGATTTTTGAACGGCGTTCTTGATAGTGTAAAAAAGAAATTAACTCGATCATTACGATAATCAGTCTATCGTTTGATTAATTATTACAGGTCTCGCAAACGGTCTGCCTGTATAGGGTTGTCGTATGATGTTTTTCCACAGCGAAATCTAAAGAAGCAATTAAATTAATTTACCGAGCAGTATTCTTTTCTCAAACACTAAAAAACTCATTTTTGATATATTCTAAATAAACTATAAATTAGAATATTCGTTTGATCATAAATGAAACTTCAACAGCAATAAATTCATATAAAATCATTTTTATATTTATAGACTGCTGTAATATAGCATGCCAAACGAAATTG
Organism: uncultured Opitutales bacterium; assembly: GCA_964589405.1. Lineage (GTDB taxonomy): Bacteria > Verrucomicrobiota > Verrucomicrobiia > Opitutales > JAIRKQ01 > CAZPRW01. The sequence goes on from CAZPRW010000018.1 coordinate 11,859, forward strand.
AAAAATCGACAACCAAGATTGCCATATTGAAGTTACAAACATTCCAATACAAAAAACCACTGCAAGATCATATGTACGCATATTAACACAAAGACTTTGGCTCACTTTTCTGACCAAATCCTATAATCGGCAATCTCCGTATTGCGGAATAAAACTTAGGCATTAAACAAAGACAAATTTCAGAATACACAAACATCGAATATGGTAACTTGTGCAAAAACTTTTGACCATAAATCACTGTAAGAAATATTTTGATATTGAGACCAAGTACACATG
>CAZPRW010000019.1:0-11247 GCA_964589405.1 uncultured Opitutales bacterium
CTACACGGCAATCCCCTCCATCAATGATTAAATCTATTTTGTCGCCTAATGTGCTGCGTACCTGATCTGCTGTTGTTGGACTAATATATCCAAATGGATTGGCACTTGGTGCGGCTAATGGCAATTGTAAATTCTGCAGAACCTCACGGAATATTGGATGTTCAGGACATCGTAACGCTACTGTGCTGTGACCAGCTGATACTATATCTGGTATTATGTCTCGCTTTGGTAGTATTATTGTCAATGGGCCTGGCCAAAAATGAGATGTGACCTTTTTTACACGATCGTAATACTTGTCATATAACGCATAATGATCTATCCACGTGGCATCTAGGACATGAACGATTAACGGATCGTTGAGCGGCCGTCCCTTTATTGAAAAAACCGACCGTACGGCATCTTCATTTAGTGCGTTTGCTGCAAGTCCATACACTGTTTCTGTTGGCAGAACAACAACGCCCCCATCTCGTAAACGATCGACGACATCTTGTAGTGTATGATTTGTGACCATTGTGTCACTTATTTCATTAATAACATATTGCGTGCACGCTTGATCATTTTTGTTATGTGGCGCTGTTGATGTGCTGTCAGCCCTGTGAATTTCCTTGATAAAATTTTGCCTGTTTCTGTAACGAATAACGATAACTTTTCAACATCTGTATACTTCAGTTCAAGAGGTGATATGTCCTTGATTGAAACAGATTCAATTGTTACGATTTCTTCCATTTGACCAAAACAAATATTAAATCACGTTGATTTGCAAGAATAAAATTCTTTCTATGTGTTAGAAAGAAAAAGCACCATTTTTGTGAATGGTGCTTGAGTTAATATTTTAAATATGAAACTTGTTATTTTTTGTTGTTTAATTGTTTAACTACAAGATCTGTAATGTCGAGGTCATCTTTGATGTACAATGTTCCAGGAACCTTGTTTAATACTATATCTGCTTTTTGTGCTTTTGCTACCACTGCGGTTGCTTCTTTGATCGCATTCTCTTGCTCTAATAGTTCTTTATTTCTGCGTTCGGCAAACTTTTTATTGGCCTCTTGGCGCATTTGAATAAATTCTGTTTCTTTCGCGCGCAGCTGTTCTATTTTTTCTTCTGCTTCATTGCGATATTTTTCTCTAGCAGATTCTAAAAGTGCTTCATTGTCTGCTTTTTCATGCAATGCATTGATTTCTTCTTGTAACTTTATTCCTTCATCATACATACCACGAAATTCTTGTCCTGCAGCTTCGAAATCAGCATTATAAGCTGCTTGTGCTGTTTGCGCTGCTTTGTATTGTTCGAAGACTTTTTGTAGGTCTACAGAGACAATTTTTTGTGCTGCAAATACATTAGATGTGCTGATCAATGTACATCCTAGTATTCCAACTGAGCAGTATTTCAGAATTTTATTCATAAGTGCGTGCGATGTTCTGCTTTTTTATAAAAAAATCAATATCAAAGTTGCCGATTATATCTGTTGCGTTGATTGCTCTTCTTGGGAAATGTTAGATTTGTTGATTATTTATACGATGCTGCTTGAAATTTTGAGTTTTATGATCGCCGTACGACAATTTCATCGACGTACTGTTTACATTGTTCGATGATATTGTTTAACTTTTTTTGATTTTCTGGTGCGAACAATGAATTTGTATTTGTTAGAGATTGTACGATTGCGTGATCTGGTACAAATTCTTGTAACGCCAGACGATCGGCGCCAGATATTTGTTGTGCAATCGTTATAATGTCCTGTTCGTTATGAAATGCAGGGACTACTGTTGTTCTAAATTCGTATGGAACATTGCTGCTTTGTATGATTTTTATAGAAGATTTAATGTTCTCTATATTTATTTTTGTCCCTATAATTTCATCATATTTTGAGAATGCATGTTTTATGTCCATAGCGACATAATCCAATAAATTGCAACTATAGAGATCATGCAGGACATTTGGGTTTGTCCCATTTGTGTCGAGCTTTATAGAATATCCGATATCCTTGATTTGTTCTATAAATGTTTTTAGACCTTGATGTATTGTTGGTTCTCCGCCAGAAATTACCACGCCATCGATTTGACCATGCCGTTTTTTCAAAAATTCAAAAATATCATCTTCGGAATATGGATTATTAAATTGTTCTGGAATTACCAATGATGCATTATGGCAAAACTGACATCTAAAATTGCATCCTTGTGTAAATATTACAGCAGCAATTTTTCCTGGAAAATCGATTAAAGATAACTTTTGCAATCCGCCAATACGCATGACTGCCATGCTGGTGAAAATTTTCGTATCTGTAAATGGTGAATTTTGGTTTTATGTATTTTTGCTGAATGCAGCTGGCTGTTGAGGTATGGCTCTAATATAAAGCGCATTTTTAACGCTTTACCATTAAAATGTACGGTTTAGTGGGTTAGTGTTGCGTGTACCTGTAGATCATCCTGTTAATTACGCAGTAAACAGTGCTAGTATTCTTTGTAGTTGATTGCTTGCAGATGCTACAGCTGGTTCAATTCCAAATGCTCCTGCACAAATACCTACGGTTAATACACATATTCCTGTCGCAACGGCTATAGGATGTTGTCTTGCCGTGCTTATTATGCCACGAGCAATACGGCGCAATTGGTTTGGTTGTTGGCCTGCTGTAGTACGAATGGCTTGTTCGTCATTATCAGTGTTTATTTCTGTTTCAGGTTGGTTTGGCTGATTTGATTCAAGTTGCGTGTGGTCTTCTGCCTCAGCATTATTTTCGCAATGTGTGATTGTTGTTGATGTTGCCATTTGTTCAATGACGGTATTTTCGTTAGTTTGAACTTGATTCTCTTCTGATTGGATTTCTTCGTTATTTGATTGATCGATAGATAAGTTTGTTTGGTCATTGATTGGCTGCTGATCATTGTCTTCGTCATCATGTGGCATTCTTGGCAAAAGCGATGTTGTGGCATTGCCATCATTCAATGATGTTGCGTTTTTATCATTATTTTTGTTTTGTCTGGTATCTGATTCGGAAGTTTGTTCTTTTTCGTTATCGTCGTACGTTTTTGTTGGTTGTGCAATTATTGGTCGATCATATTTTACATTGGTTAGTATGGTAGTTAAACGTTCAGCAATTTCCTTTTCTGTGAGTGACTTTTCTTGATGGTTATGAGAAGTTATTGATGCTCCGTTAACTTGTACAATGTTGACTTTGTCTGTATCAACGTTGCATGGTGTCGATAACTGGTTGCCAATGTCCCAATGTGCTACTTCGATGGCAGTATGATTGTCTGGTAATGTTTTTGTGTTGTATTTTTCTATTGTTTCCATTTTTTTACAAATCAGTTGTCCGCCTTCTAATTCTTGTTTGTCATAAAACAAGAAAAATGGTAAATGTTTCGGTTGATTATTAGACGCGCCACAATAAGATTTGTTTTTATGCCACTTTCGACTGCTTAAATGGTTTTATTTGAGAAGCTGTGTATATGTGTTGGATGTATATTAAAACTGACACAATATTGGGTGGTTAAAAGTTATATCCTTTTTTGAATATCGTACTTTCGCACTTCAAAATATATAGCATTGCCATTTGGCGATATCAGTGGATTTTGACATTGCAATAATTTGTCGCAAATTGATTGAATGGTTGCTGATAAATTTTGTGTATCAATGCTTGTATTGACGTTGTTTGATAGGATGCGTGCACAAAAAGTTTTCATGTTGCATGGTTTTTTGTTGGTATTTTGGTTTATTCCTTCTGTGAGTTGTGTTATTATTGACGGTATGTCTTGATAATTTGTCCAAGATGGCGTTGCGCTGATTTTATATTCGTGTTGTCCGCACAGGTATATTGAAAAGCCAATATTGTTTAGTGTTGGCAGTAATTGTTCGAATTGTTCGGTTTCATGTGCGGCGATTTTTATATTGATTGGTAGTAACAATTGTTGTTGCGATGCTTGATATTCGTCTGACATGATTTCTTCGTATGTTATGCGCGATAATGCTGATTTTGCGTTAAAAAAAACGATGCCTGTTGTGCTTTCAAAAAGATAAATGTTATCGTAGGCATGTCCTATCCATCGCCATGTTGATGATTCTTGTTCGTGTATTTTTAATGATGATTGCTGATATAATCTACTGTTCGTTTGTGGTGGTTGTATTTGTTGCTGTTTGAATTCTTTTTGTGCTATATTTGGCTTTGGTTGCAGGTTTTGGTAATGGATATTGTTGTCTGACTTTGGTTGAGTGAATGTTGTGTAATGCTTGTTAATATCTGATGACTGTGAGCTATGTTGGGGTGATGACAATTCATTTTGTGTTCTGTTTAGTACAGATTGTATTGCAAGTGTTATGCTCTGACGCAGAGATGTTTCGTCTTTAAAACGCACTTCGCGTTTCATTGGATGTACGTTTACGTCAAGCAAAGATGCATCTGTTTCGACAAATATGCATGCTAATATTTCCCGATGGTGTGGATATAGTCCTTTTGTAGCATCGCAAATGCTGGATGATATTATGTCGCTTTTGACTATTCGTTGGTTGACATATGTTAAAATATTTTTTCTGCAAAATTCTCCAAAATCTGGTGAACATATTATTCCGTGAATTTTGTATTTTTCGCTATCATGATGAAATGGTATAAATTTTTCATTGTATCCAAAAATTTTATTGAATCGATCAGACAATGATCCATGTTCTGGCGATTGAAAAATATGGTTCCCATTATTTGTTATGTTGAATGTGATATTTGGTTCTGTTAATGCAAATTGTTTTACAATGTTGATTATATGAGACGTTTCTGTTTCGTCTGATTTGAGAAATTTTCTGCGAGCTGGCACATTATAAAATAAATTTTTGACCTCGATTTTTGTTCCATTTGGGCATTGGCATGTTTGGGTTGATATGATGTTTCCTTCTTGCACAACTAGTGTGTGTCCTAAATTGCAGTTTTTTGTCCTTGTTGTGATAGAAAACTGTGAAACGCTGGCTATTGATGGCAATGCTTCTCCGCGAAATCCAAATGTTGTTAATGTGTCGAAGTCATCAAATGTGCTAAATTTGCTAGTTGCATGCCGTTCTAATGATAAGATTGCATTGTCGAGCGACATTCCGATGCCATTATCTTCTATTACTATATTAAACTTTCCGCCTTTTTGGAATGAGACATTGATAGCAGTTGCTTTTGCATCTATGCTGTTTTCGATTAGCTCTTTGACGATAGCAGCTGGCCGTTCGACAATCTCACCAGCAGCAATCTTGTTGATGACGTCTTTGTGGAGTTTTTGGATTTTAGGTTCGGACATGTGGTGAAGATAGTTAGATTTTTGGTCGTTCGGCAAGTTAATTTTTGCTGTCAAAATTTCCATTGAAAGTTTTGGTTGACATTTGGTATGTGCTGTGCTATGCGTCTAATCATGGGTTTGGAAGTTGATCTAATGGACAATATGGGATTTGGGTACAAATTGAGCGCAAATGGTACGGTTATTCCGCCAAAAACCACTGATATTGTTTATCAAAAACCACAAGGAATTGTTGAGGTAACTCATAAAGAACGCGATGATGAAACGTATGATCGCAATAAAGGCGCACTTATTATACCTTCTGCTAAAATGTCGTTGGAATTGCCGCAAGCAAAGTCATATGATGTTGGCGACCTTTTTGGGAAAAACGACTCGCTAAATATGACGTATTCTCGTGTCCAAGGAAAGAAGGCCAGCATGGATGATTTATTGCAAGAAATCATTGAAAAGAGTAATGCGCAGGCGGTTCTCTCTAACAATATTGATGAAAGGAGCAAAAAAGCTGCTGAGCTGGAAAAAGATGTATCAAAATTGGAGTATCAAGCAAAAATGAATGAGATGCGCAGCAAGGCGATATCTTGTGTCTGGGGAGCGCTGGCCGCACTTGGTGTAGGTGTTGGTGTTACTACATTGGGTGGTATAATTGGTATAGGTGGTATTGTGACGGCGTTAGGTGCTGGTATAGGCGCGTTTATTGCTGGTGGTTCTGCTGTTCATGTTGCTTTAGAGTGGTTGACCGGTGCTCCGCAGTTGCGTGCTGCCGATAAAAAACTTGAAGCGGACAAAATAAAGGCAGAAGTGCAGTCGATGCGAGACAAGCAGAGTCGTATTTCGACAGAGATTTCAGTTGATCAGAATAGATTTTCTATGTTATCGCAATCATACAGTGTTTTCATTAGTATCATGCAGACTATAATCAGTGCGTTTAATGATGCAAAACGTGCTATTACTGCAAATATGCGATAGTGTTTTGGTGCGCCAGTATTGATTTTTTATCGTTGCGTTTGGTCGACTGTTGCTATTATGGCGTTGTCGGCCATACTTTGTTTCTACAATAGAAAGTTGGTTTTTTTGAGCAAAAATATTGTGTGATGATGAAACAACGTGTGATATCAGTAATCAGAAGTCCCAACGAATTGTTTTTGGGTTTTGTTGTTGTTCACGCGGTGTGTGTTTTTTGTGATATTGGTGCTTATGTTCGGTGTCATGCTGAAGTCGTTTAATAATGAGAATTTTCAGAAAAAATACTTGATTTGTGGCGTAGTTTTGTTTCTACTCACATGAAATTTAAGATCAAATAAGCAAGGGTGTTTCAATGCCGACAATTAATCAGTTGATAAAAAGGCCTCGTACAGATAAGGCAGTAAAGTCTAAGGCTCCATCGTTGGATGCCAATCCATTTAAGCGCGGAACGTGTATTCAGGTAATGACTCGTACGCCAAAAAAACCTAATTCTGCTATTCGTAAAGTAACAAAGGTTCGTTTGACGAATGGTGCTGAAGTTATTGCTTATATTCCTGATGAGGGTCATAAGTTGCAAGAACATAGTGTTGTGTTGGTTCGTGGGGGCCGTGTAAAGGACTTGCCTGGTGTTCGTTATCACGTCGTTCGTGGTGCGTTGGACTGTTCTGGTGTTGAAAATCGTCGCAGAAGTCGTTCGAAGTACGGAGTAAAACGTCCTAAACAGAAATAATTTAATAAGGAAATAAAAGATGTCGCGTAGAAGAAGAGCAGAAAAACGTCTTGTTGCTAAAGATCCTCGTTACGGCAGTGTGTTGATTTCTCAATTGATTAACATGGTCATGCAGCGTGGAAAAAAGAATTTGGCGCGTTCGATTGTTTATGGTGCTGTTGAGCGTGTTAGTGAAAAATTGGGCAAGGGAGATCCTGTTGACTTATTGTTGGGCGCTCTCGAAAATGCACGTCCAAAGGTTGAGGTGAAGAGTCGACGTGTTGGTGGTGCGACATATCAGGTCCCTGTCGAAATTCCATACGAGCGCCAGCATGCACTTGCTTTTCGTTGGATGATTGAGTGTGCTTGTTCAAGAAAAGGTGTTCCTATGCGCGAAGCATTGGCTCAAGAAATAGTTGACGCCTACAATAATGCTGGATCTGTAGTAAAGAAGAAAGATGATGTTCAGCGCATGGCACAAGCTAATCGTGCATTTGCTCATTTGCGTTGGTGAATTTAGTAGGGTAGGAGCATATAGCGATGGCAAAAGGAATTTCTAATGCAAATGCGGCTGATCGTAAAACGCCGTTAGAGTATACAAGAAATATTGGAATAGCGGCGCATATTGATGCCGGAAAAACGACGACAACAGAACGTATTTTGTTTTACACTGGCGTTGTTCATAAAATGGGTGAAGTTCATGAAGGTACGGCTGTTACTGACTGGATGGAACAGGAGCGCGAGCGTGGTATCACAATTACTTCTGCTGCGATCTCATGTGGATGGACGACGAAAGAAGGTCCCTTTGCTTCTATTCGCCATCGAATCAATTTGATCGATACACCAGGGCACGTTGATTTTACTGCCGAAGTCGAACGTTCGTTACGTGTGCTTGATGGTGCTGTTGCGGTGTTTTGTGGGGTTGCTGGCGTTCAGCCGCAGTCTGAAACTGTATGGCGCCAGATGGACAAATACAATGTTCCTCGCATTGCTTTCATCAATAAAATGGACCGTACAGGTGCTGACTTTTTGAGTGCAGTAGGTGATATTCGTGAAAAGTTGGGTGGAAATGCGCATCCATTGTTTTTAAACATTGGATCTGCTGAGCAGTTTAAAGGCTTGGTCGATCTTGTTAAAATGTGTGCGTATGTTTACCGCGAAGACTCTGTCAATGGGATGGCGTATGATGTGGTTGATATTCCTGCAGATATGCTTGAAGATGCCAAAATGTATCGCGAAGAATTAGTCGAAGCGTTGGCTGATTTCGATGATGTAGTTGCAGAAAAATATCTTGATTGTAAAGAAATTTCTGAGGATGAGTTGCGTGTTGCAATTCGTAAAGCTACGCTTTCGTTGAAGTTTATAGGTGTTATACCAGGATCTTCGTTCAAAAACAAAGGTGTTCAAATGTTGTTGGATGCCATTGTGGATTATTTGCCGAGTCCGCTTGATTTGCCTCCTATGCGTGCATTCAAGGATGATGACAGTGGCGAAGAATTGTTTGTTGAGCCAGATGATCACGCTAAGGTAACGGCATTGGCATTTAAGTTGATGACTGATCCTTATGTTGGAAAGTTAATATTCTGTCGTGTGTATGCAGGTCAGTTGAAGAAGGGGGAGATGGTTTATAATCCTCGCACACGTCGTTCTGAGCGCGTTAGTCGTTTAATGATAATGAAGGCGGATGCTCGCGAAGATATTGATGTCGCTTATGCTGGTGATATTTGTGCAATCATTGGGTTTAAGGGTGTCGTTACAGGCGATACATTGTGTGATAAGGATTTAGATTTAGTATTGGAGCCTCCTACATTCCCAGATCCGGTTATTAGTATGTCGATAGAGCCGAAATCGAAAGCTGATCAGGCGAAATTGTCAATTGGTTTGCAGAGGTTGGCTGAAGAAGATCCTACATTTCGTGTTTCGAGCAATCAGGAAACCGGCCAGACGATCATTTCTGGAATGGGTGAGTTGCATTTGGATATTATTCGCGATCGTTTGTTTAGAGAATTTAGTGTTGAAGCTGATGCCGGGCGTCCTCAGATAGCTTATCGCGAGACTATCACAACTGAGGCGATTGGAGAAGGCAAATTTATTCGTCAGTCTGGTGGTCGTGGTCAGTATGGTCACGCAATTATTAAATTGGAGCCACTGGAAAAAGGTAAGGGCGTTGAGGTTGTCAGTGAAATTGTTGGTGGTGTAATTCCTAAAGAGTATATTAAGCCTACGCAGGATGGTATATTAGAAGGTGCGCAAACTGGTGTTGTTGCTGGGTATCCTGTGGTTGACTTTATCGCTCGTATTATTGATGGTAGTTTTCACGAGGTCGATTCGTCTGAAATGGCGTTTAAGATGGCTGGTATTTTTGGGTTTAAAGAAGCTATGCGTAAGGCAAATCCGATTTTGTTGGAGCCAATTATGCGCGTTGACGTTTCTACTCCGGAAGAATATCAAGGTGATATAGTTGGTGACTTGAACCGTAGACGCGGTCAGATTCAAGGAATTGAGTCGAAACATAATTTGACGATTATAAGTGCATTTGTTCCATTGGAAATGATGTTCGGTTATGCTACCGATGTTCGTTCATTGTCTAAGGGACGTGCGACGTATTCCATGGAGCCATCGCATTTCGAACAGGTTCCGTCGAATTTGTTGGCCAAAATAATAGAGAATGCACAAGGAAGGAAATAAGGAGTTTTGTTATGGTGCAAAAAAAGACACAAGGTGCTGTTGCAAATAAACAGAAAATAAGAATTAAGTTGAAGAGCTTTGATTATAGGTTGGCCGATCAGGCAGGCATTGATATCGTTGATGCTGCCAAACGGTCAGGTGCGCAAGTTTCTGGCCCAATTCCATTGCCGATGAATATCAAAAAGTTTTGCGTTAATCGTTCTCCGCATGTCGATAAGAAATCTTCTGATCAGTTTGAGATACGCTCGCATGCTCGTTTGGTAGATATTTATGATCCTACAGCCGATACTGTTGATTCGTTGAAAAAGTTAAATTTGCCAGCTGGTGTTGAGATTAAAATTGATTTAATGGCTGCATAGTTGTTAAAAAATGCTTGCCTTTTAAAAAAGGTGTTGTTTATAGAGAGGAATCTAAAGCAGGAATGACCTGCCGCTTAGTATGAATGAGAAGAAGAGAAATATTTTGATGATCGGCAAAAAGGTTGGTATGACCCAGCTTTATAGTTCCGATGGTGTTTTGCTGCCTGTTACTGTGGTTGAGGTGTGCAAGGAGACTGTGGCTCGCGTGAAGACAGTTGAGTCTGATGGCTATTGCGCAGTGCAATTTGGTTTTTCAAAAAGGCCTGGTGACGAGAAGTGCTCTGTTTTAAAAGAGTTGCGTGTTGATGATGCGTCGCAGTATGAGTCTGGTGCGTCTGTTGATGTTGCCGAATTTTCTGTTGGCGAGTTGGTTGATGTTATTGGCAAGACTAAGGGAAAGGGCTTTCAAGGTGTGATGAAGCGTCATGGTTTTGCCGGTGGTCCTGCTGCTCACGGTTCTATGTTTCATAGAAGAGGTGGTTCGTATGGTCAACGTCAGTGGCCTGGTCATGTGTTTCGCGGTAGAAAGATGCCGGGGCATGATGGAGACGTTCGTCGTACAGTTCAGAACCTTGAGGTTGTCGGTGTGGATGCGGAACGTCGCCTTTTGATTATTAAAGGAAGTTTTGCCGGTTCGAACGGTTCCTATGTTGTTATTCGCAGAGCTAAAAAAGGATAAAGTAGGAGTGATGAGATGAAGTTAAAATGTTATAAAAAAGATTTTTCTAGCTCTTACGAAGAGGATGTTGGTGGTATTGATTTATTGCCTGAAAACAAAGGCGTTGTTGCGTTGAAGCAATGTTTGGTTTCTTATGTGGCTAATTTGCGACAGGGCAATGCGTGTGCTAAGGACAGGGGCGAGGTTTCTGGAAGTGGCAAAAAGCCTTATCGTCAAAAGGGTACTGGTATGGCCCGTCAGGGATCAAAACGCAGCCCTATATGGTCTGGCGGCGGAGTTGTGTTTGGGCCAAAACCACGTGATTATTCTCAAAAAATGAACAGACGTGTTCGTCTGTTGGCTCTTTTGCGTTCGTTGAGTGATAAATGTGTTGATGGTAGTTTGTTTCTTGTTGATGAATTGACTGTTGAGCAGCCAAAAACGAAACTTTTAAACGAAAAGTTGGTTTCTGCTTTTGGATCAGATGAGGTTTTGTTTGTTGACGCTGATTTTGATGACAAGTTTTTGTTGGTGTCTGGCAATATTGAACGAGTTTTTCTTGTTGACGCTGATTCACTAAATGCATTCGATGTTGTGCGTTATAAAAATGT
>CAZPRW010000020.1:0-10760 GCA_964589405.1 uncultured Opitutales bacterium
AAAATGTTTTTCATTTTTTCTGGCCGTGGAAATATTACATTAGGACATAGTCCGACGGCATATTCTGTCAAAGTACAGAAATGAAGGTTTTTGATATATTTACGTGGAAATTCAGAAAATTCAGGATTTATGAATGCTTTTGTTATTTCTCGTGGTCGATCACCGCGAAAATTAAAAAATAATACTGCATCATTGTCTTCAATAGCATTGCGGAAAATCCCATCATCGTCGACAATTTGCATAGGAGATATAAATTCATCGCCTTGTTGATTATCAGGTGCGGGGTTATCATGATACCATGATATTGCTTCATTAGGTGAATTAAATTGCAGAAAATTATGTTCTCCTGTCAAACAACGGTATGCTTTTTCGACACGATTCCATCTATTGTCACGGTCCATTGCCCAGAACCTGCCAATGATAGTAGCGATATGTCCACATTCTGTTTTTTTGCAATGTTGTTCAATTTGTTTGAGATATGATATGCTGCTGTATTGTGACGTATCTCTGCCATCTGAGATGAAATGTATACAAACATTATCAACGCCAGCATTTTTAGAAAATGACAATATGTGTAACAAATGACGCATTACTGAGTGAACACCGCCATCGGAACATAATCCAATCAGGTGTAATTTTGAATTGTTTTTTTTGACATGATTAATCGTAGAGATGAATGCTGGATTGTTAGAAAAATCACCATTCTCCATTGCTTTATCAATCCGTACAATTTCTTGATCAACAATACGTCCAGCGCCGATGTTTTGATGTCCGACCTCGCTATTTCCCATGACACCATCTGGCAGCCCGACTGCACGCCCTGATGCTATTATTTCAGTACGTGGACATTGTTTAGACAATTGTCTAGAAAATGGGATCTCCGCCCGCTGTGTTGCATCACAAAAATTTTCTTCAGGGTGATGATTTACCCCCCATCCATCACGAATTATCAGAACCGCCGGTTGCACTACTGTTGTCATTACGTACGCATTTTGACATTCATCATTGATGATGCAATTGTATTTTTCTTTATTTTATTGAAATGTTGCAGTGATGTTATCTTTCCTAGAGCAATGATTCAAATATTATCTCGTTGGTTTATTTGCCGTACATAGTGCCATCAAATTGATCGCTACGTGGTGATTAATTATATTGTTGTTCGAATAAGTTGCCAAATCCGTCAAAATCATACTCATCTTCCTGTTTTTTTCGGCACGAAACTTTGATAGTGGCCGTTTTCTGTATTGCCATTAAAGTACAGTGCAATGGTGTTGCTATCTTTTAATAATATGTTGAGTGCCTTTTGGACAGGCATTTTCTTGACGTTGTCGACAGTAAGATTTTGTTTACCAGTGGCTTTTTTCAAAGTTTCGGTAAGGGCGTTAAATTCATTACCGCGATCGTTATAGTTGTTTAACCAAGCTTCTATTGTGGTGTCTCCTGTTATAATATCTACAGATATTGGAGGTAATAGTATTTCTGTTTTTGCATTACCTTTTGGCAGAGCAATTTGAATGCCAGTGCCATAGTTATTTTTTGTTGTCTGTTCGACCAAAACAACAATAGGTCTCTTAAGATGAGTTGCCATTTGCGGCAGACAAGATATATCAGCTTGCTCGTTGTTAAGACTCTTTTGGTCTACTGTTTTGTCTGGTTGGACCTTTGCTGTTTGAATTTCAACATATTTCTCTCTGAGTTCTTTAGCAACGTATTTACCGGTATTGTCATTTTCTGGTTTCTGTTTGCAGATCGCATAAAACAAACAATTGTTTTCTGTCCCAGGAACATCTTTTAATTCCCTATATTCTGTAAACAGAGCTTTTGCTTGCAATAATTGCTGTTGCTGCAGCTGCTGTGCTTGAAGGATCTCTTCATTAATATCATCTATGCTGCCGTTATGACCGTGCAGGGCAGCTATAAATGCATTGGTTGCATCTTTAATTCGGTTGGGATTTTTTTTGTTATCCAATTTTTTCTTGGCATTTGCAAATCTCTTATCGTTGCAGCAATAGTGTTTCAAAATTGTTTCGAGTGCTGTTTCAGCGAGTGCTTTGGTTTGGTCGTTTTCTCCATGTTCAAAATAGTTTAATAGTTGCGAGCAGGATTTTTCTAATATGTAGTTGCTCTTGAATGGATTGTTATTCATTAACTCCGTTTGCAATTGGCTCTTGTTTGCCAGACTTAAAATGTTATTTGTGACACTTTGAATATGTTCATCTGATAATGTTTTATAACGACTTTTATCGATTCGGCCGAGGTATTGAAGTTGTTTTTGGAATGGAGATCTGTCTAGTGTTATTCCGCCTATATCACTTTCTGTATTTTTATCTGATGCAGAATTCAGGTGCTCAGTTATGGCTTTTTTGTTGTTAGTATACCACGCAGTAAAATCGGTTGCTAGATCTCCTTTATATTCATTATACCAGGTGTTAAAATCATCATCCATCTTTTCTTCGACTTCTCTGTTGCGTGTTGATGGTTCTTGACCGCCATCGACATCGCCATCGCTGCCGTCGTCGATGTTGTCGAGCTTGATGCTGTTGTTGTCGTTATCGCTGAAGTCGTTGTTTTGGTTAACTGCTTGTTCTTGATATTGTTTTAATGCATATGCTTTTCGTGCATGTTCCATCATCATCGCATCTTTGATGCGTTCGTATGTTTGTGGCTTGAATTGATATAATGGTTCGCCGGTGTAATTTTGGAAGCTTTGGATATCATATATGATTGAGCTTAGATCCCATTCTTTGAATGTAGCAGGGGAAAGACAATCAACGAAGAATGATGTGATTGGTGTTGGATTTTGAGCAGAAGATTCCTTTTTATCATCATCTTGTTTTTGTTCGCTCTCATCATCTGCGACATACTGAATCGCTACATCGAACTTATAGGAATTGTATTCTAGTTGTAAGCGACATAGGAGTAATGCGTCTTTGGCCATTTCTGATGGCGATTTTTCTTGTCCTTCTTGTGTTTTTGTTGAATCAATTGCATTTAATGATTTCAAGAATGTTGTTGTTCGTGTATTTGTCCATGTAGGATTGTCGCAATCCGCATCAACCAACGCTTTCCCGATGTGCGCAACGATGCTTGGGCCATAAAATTTATTCGTTAATAACAATCCATTTAAAGCCGCAAACGGCATGCAGCTCTCATTGATTTTGCTATCGTCTTTCGGCAATGCCGCTAGGGCTAGTGTAGCGATTGTGTCTAGTCTATCAGGAACATTTTGGCCTGCTCCAGTGAGCTTTTTCCATTGTTCTTCATTGGGATTAACAATTTGTTCAACAATTTTTGTGAAGGCATCAGGTTTGATTCCGCGCATTACTTCAGATAACCATGCAGGTGGTTTTGTGTCATTGGACTGAACATTGCTCGATACAGTTATTTCTTGATTATTTACTGCGTTTATTAGGAGATTGAGTATCGCAGTAGGAATCTTATTTGATGAGTTAATTATGTTTTGAAGTAATGAAATGGCTTCGTTTCGTGTTGCTTTGTTTCCTAGATTTTCTGCTATTTCATTTGCTACTTGTTGGGCTAGTGTATCATTTGTTTCGATAAGGGTTTTAGCCCATTCGTGCCCATTTCTTAGACCATATAATAATGTTTGTAGATAGTAATTATCTGTGTTACTTGCGTTGGCTTCGAAGTTTTGCAATATGTCAGCGTCGTTTTTTATCGCGTGTGCATATACTTGTATTGCCCATGGTTTGCAGTTTCTGAGTTCTTCTAGAAAGTTTTCATTGGTTTCTATTTGATTTCCGTCATTGCCTTCATATTTCTCAAACAATTCGTCTTTTAGGGCATTTAGCAATGGCTCAGGCATTTTGTTGTTGTCATCATATTTGCCGAATATATTGTCACGAATTTCAGAAAAATCATTTTCATCCTGAAACAAAGCTGTTAGGGCTTGTTGTTTTATTTCATTTGGGAAACTGGATGTTTCATCTGTTAGTATATAACTGAAGAATTCTGTAATTTGTTTTTTTACATCTTCAGATGCTGCGTTGTCGAATAAAACTTCAAGCAGCATATTCAGTAATTCTGTTTTTTTATTTGTGTCTATGCCTGACCTAAGTGCACCATCTATGATGCCTAATGCTTGTTCTAGTGTTATTGTGTTATTCTCTAAAGCACTTTTTAGTTCATTTGTATTATCACTTTTTAGTTCTGAAATTATATTGTCGATTTCTGTTTGCTGTTCAGGTGTTGCTTGTTTTGGTCTTGTTACTTTTGCTTCTCTGGCAGTTAGTATTTTGTATTGCTTTCCAAAACGACTAAATTTACCACTAAGTCCCTTGAATGTTGTCAGTGCAGTGGCTGCGAAAGAATGATCTTGCCATATGGTCGGGCTTGATTGTGTATTCTGTACTGTTGGATTACTAACTGGAGAAACTGATGACTGTCCTGACATACCCAGGGAAGTGTAGCAAGAAATGTCCGTTTATCAAGATTTATAATGTATGGTCATGAGTCATTACATTGTTTGCGATAGTTGCGATAAAATTCAGCACGTTCAGAAATCGCTTGTTCTGCACCAGATTGTTTAGGATGCCAGAACTGCGCAGGTTTATTCATATAATATTGTCCAGAAATATTATGTGGGTAGTCGTGGCTGTATTTGTATGTCTCGATTGGTTTGGAATTGCGGTCCGTCGATGTGTATGTTTTGTCACATAACATCATTGGAACTGACTGTATGCCGTGTTTCGACATATGTTCGCGACAAGATTGTAGGGCGAGATATGTTGAATTGCTCTTTGGCGCTGTTGCAAGAAATACAGTGACATGCGATAAATTTATGGCACATTCTGGCAGCCCTACTTTTTCACATGCTTCAAAACATGCTACTGCCAACGGTAATGCACGAGAATCTGCCAGCCCAATATCTTCTGATGCAAATATTATCATGCGTCGTGCTATGAATCGTGGATCTTCTCCACTGTCTATCATTTTGGTCAGCCAATAAATAGCAGCATCTGGGTCGCACCCTCGCATGCTCTTAATATAAGCAGATATGGTATTATAATGCTCATCTTCGTTAGCATCATAACGCAATAACCGTTCGGTAGAAAAATGATTAACATCATCTTGCGTGATTGTACTTCCTAGCGGTAAACAAGTAGATATCGTTTCTAATGCATTTAGTGCCCACCGTAGATCTCCATTGGACATGTTGGCTATGCTTCGCAATACACCATCGTATGCATTGTAGTGCATATTGCCGATACCACGGAATGTGTCAGTAAGAGCAGTGGTTAGTATGTCGACGATGGCATCTGTGCTGATTGGATTTAAGCGAAATAAATGACTCCTGCTAAGGAGTGGAGAATTTATATAAAACCCTGGGTTATGAGTTGTTGCTCCGATCAGACGTATTGTTGCTTGTTCTACATCAGGTAATAAAAGGTCTTGCTGCGATTTATTGAACCTATGTATTTCGTCGATGAAAAGAATAATGTTTTTTTCTGTGTTCTTTCTTGCGTATGATAAAATTTCACGCAATTCACCAACATTTGATAATACAGCATTGACCTTTATTATGTGTGCATTCATCGATGTTGCAATGACCTCGGCCAATGTTGTCTTGCCACATCCTGGTGTGCCGTAAAGTAGTATGCTAGAAAAATTTCCAGATTTTATAAGTTTTGGCAATAAACAGTTTTTCCCTAAAATATGTTCTTGCCCGACGATTTCAGACAATTTTTGTGGGCGCATTTTTACAGCCAATGGGCGATATTTTGGTGCAATTGTTTGTGATGTTGACAATGTCGCATCGTTGTCTTCAAAAAAAAACTCTTTTTGCGCGTCCATATTAAGATGATATTTTTTTTCGTAATGGGACAAATCCCATGTTGGTTTTTATTAAAAATGATTTCAGAAAATGTTGTGTCATCGGATTTGCACCATATCCATCCTCAATCATTTTTAATGCCCGTTCTTTTGTTGGACCTGTCCGTTTATAAAATTCACGAAAACAAGATTTTAATTCTACGAGATATTCATTGTTAAATTTTGCGCGACGTAATCCAACTAAATTTAGTCCAATTACTGTATTCGCTCCTGCAGACATCACATACGATGGCAAATTGAGTGATATGGCAGAGTACCCTCCTAAAATGACGTAGTCTCCAACTGTTACATTTTGATGAATCGATGCGCCACCGCCAATAAAACAATCGTGTCCGATTTTAACATTGCCACCAAGCATAGAGCAATTTGCTAGTTTTGTATTGTCTCCAACAATACAATCATGGGCTACGTGTGATGATGTTTGTAACATGCAATTACTACCGACTGTTGTAAATTTATCCGGCTTGGTTGCGCGATGTACAGTGGCATGTTCGTGTATTACTGTATGATGTCCAATCAATACACCAGATCGTATATTGATGTCAAAAGTAGCGTCCTGTGGACGGCCACCAAGTGCTACGAAATTATCAATAAAACAGTCGTTTTCAATAATTGTTCCTGTTTTTATGACAGAATGTGCTGATATGATTGTATCATTTCCTATTTTTACACCATCTTCAATAATTGTATATGGTCCAATTTTTACATTATCTCCAAGAATGATGTCTTTACCTAAAATTGCAGTTGGATGAATAGTTGCCATACGTTTCTGTCGCATTATGGTTTCTTTAATGTGCTGTTCAAGTCAAGATATTGTACGATTCTTTCAGCCAATGACTTAAATGTTGGTAATGATACAGTCGATCCCCAAGCAATGCCTCTTTCAACATGAGCATCATCGACAATGACAGTAATTACTATTTGCGGGGCATCTACAGGGAAAAATCCACTATAAGATGATGTGTGTCTATTGTGAGAATATTTCCCATTGACTAATTTTTGGCCGGTTCCACTTTTTCCTCCGAATTTTATTCCAGATGGTAGCGTTCCATTATTAGGATTATGCATGACATTGCGCATACGTTCTGCCGTATTTTGAGATATTACACGGCGCTTGACAACTGGTTGCATTGTAATGATGTCAGTACCATTATCACTTACGCTATGGAAAATATTTGGACGTAATAATATTCCATTATTAGCAATGACTGACATTGCGCAATGTGCTTGCAAAGGAACTATGCCAATAGCATGTCCCATTGCCATTCTTGTTATTGTCATTGCATCCCATTTTGACGGAGGGAATAAAATGCCCGCAGACTCACCGTCGAACCCATATCCTGCTTTTTCTCCAAATCCATAATTTTTTACGCAGTCGAAGAATTGCTGTTCTCCTATCATCAGTGCAGTAAATGCCGCAGCACGATTGCTAGATTTCCTCATGGCCTCAACAAATGTTATTTTATCGAATGGAGTATGGTCTTTTGGCAACTTAATATTCCGTCCACGATTCATTGCTGTCGGGATTGTGCAATCAAAAATGGTATTTTCGTTGACTAAATTATATTCCAGTCCGAATGACATTGCTACGATTTTGAAGACAGATGCTGGTTCGTAAATATTACATACAGCGAGATTCTTCATGCTTTCTAATGGATATTTCCCGTAATTATTGGGATCATATTCAGGATAATTTACCATTGCTAGTAGTTCTCCTGTTGAAACATCACTTACTATGATAGAAACACCACATGGGTTAAATTTATCAACGAGTTTATGCATCTCTTCATATGCCAATTGCTGGATTTTTTTATCAATTGTCAGTGTTACATTATACCCATTTTTACATGGAATATCTTTTGTCCTATATTGTAGGAGTTCTTTTAAGCTACCGTCACGTTCTGATTCGACATAACCATCTTGCCCACGTAAGTAAAAATCCATATGCCGTTCTACACCTGATACTGCTGTTCCATCATGATTGACAAACCCAGTGATATGTCCGGCAATTTTGCCAATTGGATATGCACGGTTAGTCTTTCGCATGCCATATACGCCTTTTATTCGAAGTGATGATATTGCTTCGTATAGAGATTCACTATGAATTTCGCATATTGGGACCCAACGTATTTTTCGTGATTTTTTTGTACTTACAGTACGTTTTTTTTTAAATTTTTTGATGATATTTTGCGGGTTTAATGATAAAATTTCCGCCATTGTGTGAATTTTTTGCAGGTCTTTGTCTGTATCAGCAGAGTAGGGATCTACACCTATTATTATTTTTTTTGCATCAAATGCTAGGATTTCACCATTTCTATCCAGAATCATTCCGCGGTATGCTGGAATTGTATAATGAGCGCGTCGTGTTTGTTGCAGTGTTTTTAAGTAATGATCGCGATCAAAATATGATAAATGAATGATCCGCCAACCAATGATACAAAACAGCATGGCAACACAAAATATTACAAACCAAAATCTTTTTCTTGTTTCCACTGCCGAAAAATAATCTTCTGTTGAAAAATTATAATCTATCAAGAACTAAAGTGTTAGATTTAGTGTCTGGAATGTTTGATTGTAATAACAAGTCTGATTGCTGACAATGATAATGTTCAATTTGCTTCATGTAATTAAGATTATACAAAATGGTGTTTGTGTTGAAATGCAGCTATAAGCAATATTTTGTTTTTGCTTGAAAAATTAGAAAATTTTTTCACAAATTCTGGCACTGTTCTTTGGCAATATTGAATG
This sequence comes from uncultured Opitutales bacterium, assembly GCA_964589405.1. Classification (GTDB taxonomy): domain Bacteria; phylum Verrucomicrobiota; class Verrucomicrobiia; order Opitutales; family JAIRKQ01; genus CAZPRW01. The sequence continues at coordinate 8,602 of CAZPRW010000020.1, forward strand.
GTTCAGTGTTGCTGTATTCTAATAATATTTAACCCCAAGAGATTTGGGAATTTTATGATATCTACAGTTATGGAAGAGCTCTTAGCTTCTCATCCGATTGAGAAGTTGAAGGATGGCTCAGTTGTTAAAGGTGTTGTTACTGAAATACGCGGCAATGATATTGTTGTCGATATTGGTGGTAAGTCAGAAGGCGTCATTTCAGCTATGGAGTTTAATGATATTGATTCCGTAGAAATAGGCAGTGAGATCGATGTCTATATTGAGAAGTTGGAAGATAAGTTTGGCAATCCAGTGTTGTCACATGACAAAGCAATGCAGAAAAAGAATTGGGCATTGATTGTCGAAAATTGTGAAGAGGGATCTATTCTTCCAGGCCGTGTAAAGGGGAAAGTCAAGGGCGGTTTATTGGTAAATATCGGAGTTGATGCATTTTTACCAGCTTCTCAAATTGATACGCAGTCGCCAGTAAATTTGGACCAATACATTGGCAATACATACGAGTTTAAGATTTTGAAAATCAATCAGGAGAGGAAGAATATTGTTGTTTCTCGTCGTGAATTGATAGAAGAAGAACGTCAGGAAAAACGTAAAGTCTTGTTAAATGAGATCCGTATAGGTGATATTCGGACAGGTGTTGTAAAGAATACTACAGATTACGGTGTGTTTGTTGACATTGATGGATTGGATGGCTTGTTGCATATAACCGATATGAGCTGGGGGCGTGTTTCACATCCTAGTGAGATTGTAAAACCAGGTCAAGAGATCAAGGTAATGGTCATTGGTATAGACGAAGAGAAAGAACGAATTTCTTTGGGCCTTAAACAAACGTTCCCAAATCCATGGGATAATATTGAGCAACGGTATCCAATTGGCGCTATAGTTCATGGTAAAATCGTTAATATGGTACCATATGGTGCATTTGTTGAGATTGAAAATGGTGTCGAAGGATTGATTCATATAACAGAGATGTCATGGACAAAACGTGTCAACAAGCCTAGTGAAATGGTAAAAGTTGGGCAGGAAGTCGATGCTGTTGTCATAGAAATATCAAAAGATGACCAAAAGATCGCTTTGAGCTTGAAACAGATAGAAGAGAATCCATGGAGCATGGTGTGCAGGAATTACCCAATTGGTGCTCATGTTCGTGGAAAAGTACGCAATATGACTGCTTACGGTGCGTTTATTGAGCTTGAAGAGGGTATTGATGGAATGGTGCATGTTAGTGACATGAGCTGGACACGTAACATCAATAATCCTAATGAGTTCTTGAAGAAGGGTGATGAAGTCGATGCTATCGTATTGAGCATTGATGAAGAGCAACAAAGAATAGCACTTGGTATAAAGCAGATGACAGATGATCCATGGGGAGATATCCAAAGACGATACAAAGTGGGAACTGTTGTCAAAGGTACAGTCACACGTATCGTTCCTTATGGTGCTTTTGTAAAGCTTGAAGACGACTTAGAAGGACTAGTTCATATCAGTCAAATCGCTGAGGAACGTGTAGAAAAGGTAAAGTCTGTATTGTCGGTAGGACAAGAAGTATCAGCACGTGTAATCAAGGTTGATCAAGATGATAGGCGTATAGGGTTGTCTATCAAAGCTGCAAATTATGATGATGCAGCATTTGCTGAAGAGATGAAAGCGTTTGATACTGTCAAGAGTACTGATGAATTAGTAAGTTTATCAGGAATGTTTGATGAAATCGATGAATCATTGAATATGAAAGAATAATTTTTGGTAAGTATTATTAAAATAAGAGCTGTCTGTTTTGGTTTTCAGACAGCTTTTTGTTTTTTTATTGAACAGTATATATCTTGGCTATGATGACTGCGATATGAAAAGTAGATTACGATTTTCATTGTGTGTTTTTGCGATGTGCATTAGTGCGTCTGTTGCTTGTTTTGGCGAAGAGTCGCATGTGTGTTATGTTGTGAATGAAGGCTGTTGCATTCCAGTGTTCGAGACTAATGAGTCGAAATTTTCTTATGAAGTTGGGGAACATGGTATGAATTGTTATAAGTTGGACACAGTGTTATTGCCAAATACATGTTTGCATATTTCCCAAGATGGAGCAAATGACATTATAAAAGTGTCTTATTGTTGTGCTGGAGATTCGTCAGAGCATTCTGGATTTATTCATTCAAGATTGTTGTTGT
>CAZPRW010000021.1:0-10653 GCA_964589405.1 uncultured Opitutales bacterium
TCATAGCTTTTTTGAGAAAGTCTTCTTCCGTAGAAGATGATAAAAAAATGTTAGTAATCTGTAATTTCACCCCTGTTGAACGGCATAATTATAGAATAGGAGTGCCAGATTTGTGTTGTTGGAAAGAAATATTTAATTCTGATGCTGCTATTTATGGAGGGTTAAATCGAGGTAATTCAGGAGGTCGTTTGGCTGATGAACTATCTAGTCATTGTCGACCATATTCATTGTCGTTATATTTGCCCCCATTGAGTGTATTATGTCTAATGCCTGACAATAGGTTGGCATAGTCTCGTGTAAGATGTGTATGCAATTGTTGTTGTGTGATTTTTTTTGAAAAATCCGAATTGACTAATCCTATCATACTAGTTCAGTTGATAGTAGTATGGCAGTAAAAGAAAACAAGAACGATGGTAATGTTGCTGGCAAGTATTATGTAGATGGTCAATGTATAGATTGTGATCTTTGTCGTGAAATCTGTCCAAATTGTTTTGGAAGAGATGAAGATAATGGATGTTCAATCGTTATAAAACAACCAGGTGATGATGAAGAAAACTCATTGTGTGAAGAAGCAATGAACAGCTGTCCTGTCGGTGCAATAGGAGATGATGGAGAATAATTCATAAAAATTATTTTTGCCAAAAATAAATAATGTTTTAATAAAAGATTCTGTCGTCATGACAGAATTTTCTTTTTTTTTAATGACGGCATGATAAAATTGTGAGGCGATTATGGCAGTTTTTGTTGGAGAAGTTCATTCTGCTGTCTTTGGATTGTCCGATGCTCAAGATATTTATGAAGCGCGTGGAACGTATGAAGGACAAAGTGCGGAATTGCATACACAGTCGAAATCCATGCTCGAGCTGGCATATGAAATGGACGATTGCCCTACGGATGCACGTATTAATCGCAATAAGCTGATAAAGCGTGACATAAAAGACAAGAAAAAAGCAAATGCGAAACGGAATATTTTAAGATCATTTATAAATAGGTTGGATCGTAATCGTTCTACTCAACAATATACTGATTACGAAAAAAGGTTAAATCGATTGAAGCAGCAAGTAATGTTGCAAAATCAACAGAAATCACGTGGAGATGGCAATAAATTAACATTTGATGGCGAACCGTTGGATGAATATATTTTACGTGATATTTCTTCGCAATTTGATGAGGTGACAGAACAGGACAATGCTCTGGCGTATTTGCTTGAATTGGAAGATTTTGAAACTGCATCCAATGAAGAAGAGATGGCGCAATGTGAAAAAATGTTGAAACGACTGACTGGATGTACGGATAACAAGTCATTGCAACGACGTGATGATTTTTTAGAAAAGATACAGTTTTTAATAGAGCAAATGGCACTTTCTGACTTGTTTAAAGAAACCCTACGAAAGGCTAAAAAATCATTACGGAAGATTCACGGACAAGAAATCGAGGATGGGTATAATCTCATTCCGAAAGCAGCAGATCTAATGAATGGTGATGTCATGATCGGTGGTCGACAGATGTCATCAGTTGATATTGCTGCATTATATCGTGATAAAATCTTATGTTGTGATAACTTTTTTGAAGCATTTTCCGTAATTATGATGATAGCTGGAATAGATGCAGGTGGATCTTCTAAATGATATTATAATTTTGTGGAAAATACGACATGCGAAATAAACAACAGTCGAACAATGGAGTTGATGCCAAAGATTTTAATCAAACGGTACATATGCTATTAGAACTTCTTGGTCGAGATATGGAATCTGCCAATCCATCGAGGGAACGTGATTTATTAATGGCTGTTCGTGAAGGGTTATTTCGTGTAGAGATTGCCGGTCAATTATTTGATGTAATAAGATCGTTTCGTAGTTTGTTGCTAAAGGCATATCCTGAATGTTCGCGTATAGAATTCACAAAAGATCGGCATATTCAATTAGCGTTAGCTATTTCAAAATTGTCGATACAAGCATTTGCAGGAAAGTCACAAGTGTTTGATATTTTAAAAGAATTTGGTGTAGATATTGTAAATACTCAAATGGCGATCTTTGCAATAACACAATTTATAGAATTAATACGAAAATTGCCATTAAAGTTTTTTTCAGATCCGGATAATCGATTGCAAATAATCAGCACAATGCAACATGAATTAGATTGTTTAATTGTCCTTGAAGAGCAAGAGGCAGAAGAAGTAATGGAAGGAGTAAATGATTAATCATTATGCAACTCAGAGAGGTAATTAAAGAATTTGGTGAATTGGCTGGATTCCAGTCGTTGGAAACGAATAATAATGGTGTTGTCCATATTACTATCAATAAAATCGGAGATTTATTCATCGATGAAAAATATAGTGATGAGTCTGGCGGCAATGTTTTTGTTTATTTATTGCGGGTATATGAACGGATTGATGGTGGGTTATATAAATTAGCATTGGAAATGTGTGATAGCCAGCGAGATACAGAATTTATTGTAAACCCTGTTCTTCACAAAGAACAAGCATTAGGGTTTGTGATAAAATATCCCATAGATCAGTTCGATGTTAATGTTTTGCAAAAAATGGTACGGCATTTGCAGGGCCTACAAAATCGATTAGAGGGTGGTGTATCACTGTAAGGAGAATAGTGTTTATGGAAGAAGAAACACCAAAAAAGAACCAGAAATATGCCATGGATTTTGGCATTGTTAATATTTCTACATTGTCATCACAGAATAAGAGAATGAGATTGCCGAATAGTGTCTCGGTTGATCCATGTGATGGAAAGATTGAAGAAAAATTAAAAAAAGTATTAGAAATAAAGACATTACAAAAGTCGATGGTAGAATTATTGAGACCATCGGTGACCGATCGTAGTATTTTGACACCGCAACAATTCAGATTGAAAATATCACAAGTATGTGATATTTTTTCAGATGCCATGCAAGCAGGTGGTGAAAATTTTGCTTATAGAGAATTGTATAACGATATTATATGTTTATTAAAAAACGAAGAAGAGAAATGCGATTTGTTGGAACAGTACCGTCATATGTTATTGATGGGGTGATGCGGTGTGTTTGCTGTTGCTTTTTGAATAAGATTTGATAAGATTAACGCTGAAAATTGTGTGAATAGGAGTCAAAGAGAGTTTTTATTAATATTAGCATATTTATATGTTAGATATGGAAAATATGACGAAGCGCTTATAGTGTATCGTGGATTGTACGAATTTTTTCATGATGACATTGAAGTGTTGCTTGGGCTCAGTTTTGCATTGTATTTAACAAGCCGTGCATTGGAAGCGATGCAATATTTAGATAGATTAGATGGTATTGATTTACCGATTAAGTTAGAGAAATTTTTTTATTTATTGCGCAGTCATGTTGCGTGGAGTATAGGACGCGATGATGATGCGCGCGATGGGCTCATTCATTATTTGGCGCTTGTGGAAGGCGAGATTAGAGAGCAAGAAGCTGTAACAGGAAAAGAAGTAGAGGAATACTTATTGTGAGTGCTAGAGGAGGAGTAAAGAATCTTTCGCGGTTTAATGATATCATACTGGCCTTTTTGGTCATGATGATCATTTCATTAATGATTATTCCTATTCCAACATGGTTGTTGGACTGTTTATTGGCAGTAAATTTGACAATTTCAGTAATGTTATTGATGTTGTCATTGTATATTCCAAGAACATTAGAATTCTCGACATTCCCTAGTGTTTTGCTGTTTACGACATTATTTCGTCTTGCGTTAAATATAACTACTACACGATTGATTTTGATACATGCAGATGCTGGTCATATCATTCACACATTTGGAAATTTCGTTGTCGCAGGAAATTTCGTTGTCGGTGCTGTTATATTTTTAATTTTGTTAATAGTACAATTTGTTGTTATTACCAAGGGTGCTGAACGTGTTGCTGAAGTGGCGGCGCGTTTTACATTGGATGCTATGCCTGGTAAGCAAATGAGTATTGATGCTGATGTTCGAGCAGGTGCTATTGATAATGATACTGCAAAGTTCAAGCGTGATGAGTTAGGACGTGAAAATCAATTGTATGGTGCTCTTGATGGAGCAATGAAATTCGTTAAGGGAGATGCAATTGCTAGCTTGATAATCACGGTAATCAATATTGTTGCTGGATTGATAATTGGTATCATGCAGAAGGGAATGACTGCTGAAAAAGCATTAAAAGTATATTCCATTTTAACGATTGGTGATGGTCTAGTATCGCAGATTCCAGCATTGTTGATATCGTTGACAGCAGGTGTTATTGTTACTCGTGTTTCAGGAGATGCTTCAAAGGCATTGGGACAGGATATTACCAAGCAGTTGTTCGCACAACCAAAATCAATGTTGATAGCTGGTGTCATGGTTCTATTATTAATGACAATACCAGGATTTCCTAAAATACCATTTATAATATTAGGTATTTCATTATTTGTTGCTGGAAGACGGTTGTCAAAACCAGCACATGCAGGCCCGGCTATTACACGTGCTGGTGCTGGATTGCCGTCAGATGCTACTCCAAAAGCATCACAACAAAAGGCAGATGATGGGGAATTTTCTGTCACTGTGCCATTGTTATTGGATGTTGCTACAGTGATCGAGCAGTCAGTAGAGCCGGATTTATTGAATGATCAATTGATACAAGTGCGACAAGCATTATATTATGATCTTGGTGTGCCATTCCCTGGTATTCATTTGCGATTTAATGAAAATCTCAGTGATGGTATGTATCAAATACTCTTGCAAGAGGTGCCTGTTTCTCAAGGAAAGATTTTGCCTGGACATGTGCTAGTGCGAGAAACAAAGGAAAGCCTTGGGATATTGAATATATCATTCAAGGAAGAGAAGCCATTCTTGCCGAATATGCCATCATTCTGGGTAGAGACTTCTGCAATCCCACAATTAGAACGTGCTAATATTCAGTACATGAAGACGCCACAAATATTTACGTATCATTTATCATTCATATTGAAAAAATATGCATCTGAGTTTTTAGGGCTGCAGGAAACGCGATTCTTGTTGGAAAATATGGAAAAATTATTTCCTGAGCTCGTGCGTGAAGTACAACGCATATTGCCTGTGCAAAAAATTTCTGAAGTATTGCAGCGACTTGTACAAGAAGAAATTTCCATTCGTAATTTACGATTGATCATGCAATGTTTGATCGAGTGGGGACAAAAAGAAAAAGAGCCAATTTTATTGACTGATTATGTCCGTACAACATTGAAACGATATATTAGTTATAAATATTCTGGCGGACAAAATATTTTAGCAGTTTACTTATTGGATCCAGCTATAGAAGATGTTGTAAGAAAATCGATTCGTCAAACTTCATCAGGAAGTTATTTAGCGCTTGATCCAGAAATGGCCAAAAAGTTGGTACATGCAATTAAGGATGAAGTCGGTGATTTTACTAATGAGACAAATCGTCCAGTATTGTTGACATCTATGGATATTCGACGTTATGTCCGCAAATTGATAGAATTGGAACTATACGAATTGCCAGTGTTGTCCCATCAAGAACTTACAGAAGAAATAACAATACAACCATTGGGAAAAGTTGTCATGCCACGGTAATAAGTGAGATAATGCATCTGATTGCATTCGATATAATTGATCTAATGTGTTGATCTTCTTGCATCATTTAGCTGTTATTTCGCAGAGTCTGTATAAAATTTTTTGATTAAAAATAATTACTTTGCTTAAACTATCATTTATAATGCATCAAACGTTATGAGTAGAAATGTTTGCTGCTGTGTTTTTATGTAACAGATAATATGCAATTTGTTTGCAAGATATATTGCGTTAATGTTTTTCCACGCGCCATAGATTTAATTATACAGATTTTAAAGATACAAAAAATACAGGAGGAACATGGTGTAGTCCCTCCCGTCATGATAAAAACCATTTTGCAGTTTTATCTATTAATATTTAATAAGAATTCTGTATTGCTTTTCGTGCTTTTCATTCTTTGTACCAACATTTCCATAGATTCAGAAACTGGCACCCCTTTGATTGCACGACGTAATGTATAAACCTTTTCCATCTCATCAGGATGATATAGTAATTCTTCTTTTCTGGTACCACTCTTCTCAATGTTGATTGCTGGAAATATTCTTTTGTCGATCAATGCTCGATCAAGGTGCAATTCCATATTTCCAGTACCTTTGAACTCTTCAAAAATGACTTCATCCATACGACTTCCTGTTTCGACAAGTGCCGTTGCTAGGATCGTCAAACTTCCGCCACCTTCAATATTCCGTGCGGCACCAAAGAACTTCTTAGGAGATTGTAATGCATTAGCATCAACACCGCCTGATAATAATTTTCCGCTGCTCGGTTGTTCTGTATTGTGTGCACGGGCCAATCGTGTTATAGAGTCCAATAATATTACGACATGTTTTCCTGCTTCTACTTGTCGACGTGCTTTATCGATTACCATATCAGCAGCATGAATATGATTATCAGGAGATTCATCGAATGTTGAACTGATGATTTCTGCATTCGGTACCTGACGTCGGCAATCTGTTACCTCTTCTGGACGTTCATCAATTAATAATATGATCAACACAACATCTGGTCGATTTGTAGATATTGCATTCGCAATACTTTGCAATAATACAGTTTTTCCTGTTCTTGGTGGAGCTACTATTAATCCACGTTGTCCCAATCCAATCGGTGTTAGAATATCAACGATTCGCATGGAAACATTATCCCATTTGGTATCTTTTGAGCATTCCAAAAACAATCGTTCTGTTGGATAAAATGGTGTTAAATCTTTAAACTTTGGTAAGTGATATACTGTTTCAGGGGCCATTCCCAAGACAGATATGATTTTTATGACGAATGGGCATGTAGAATTTTCTGCTTGTGGGTGTAAATATGCTACAACATCTTGCCCGCGCCGCAATCCATATTTCTGTACAAAAAATCTTGGAATAAATGCACTTTGTGGCCGTATACGATAATTATCATTAGCATATACCAGTAGAGCATCACCACCTTCTATTGTTTCGATGACACCATGTGCTATAATCGGAGTTTTTTCAGCACATTTTTTTAATAAAATATATTCTAATATCTTATGATTGCTTTTGCCATACTCTTCCATGATGTCAGGATCGTCGATAATATCGCTGGCGACGAGCTTCGACCGTGTTTCATATGCTACATTGAAATCGAATGCTGGCAACGATTCATCAATATTTGATTCGCAAAATGATTGCATTTTATCGAAAGATTCCATGCATTCCATGCTCTTAATATATCCACTGGATAGTTGTCCAATGCGAACAGTGCGTGCAAATTTTTGACGATTTCCAACATTGTTTTGTTGGCGCCGCATATTATTATTTTGATTATTGTTAGTATTGTTGTTTTGTGGTCTTTTATCGCGCATTACACGATCGTTCGGTTGACGATTATGTTGTCTAGTTGATTGGTCCGAATATGATTGTTTTTGATTTTTCGTTGTTGGATCAATGATATCTCTTTGTTCGGAATATTCAATATTAGATGTGGCTGGGCGGGTTGGAGACCATTCTTCTGATGATACGCGATAGCCATTCATGTTTTGTTGTTGTTCGCTAGCATCAGCATCATCAAAATCAATAGATATTTTTTCCGGGATGCTATCATCTTCTTCGGTGATAACTGGTGCAGGAGTAGGTTTTGTTCGCCTGCGACGTACAGTACGTTTTGGTTTTACAGGTGTGATACCATCTGGCGATACAGTATTATTCAATACGTCAGATTCATGTTCTTGTGGGTTATTAGTCGATTCAGCATCCATAATCTTGTGATTTTATATTATTCAATGTCCAGCTTCTATGTAGCGCAGGCGGCATCAGGATTGTTTGCCCCAATTGCTGGAATGCGCACAATTCGTGTGGAAATATATATTATTGTCGAGCTTTTTCTATTAAAGTTGTTGAGTTATCAATTGTGACATTGTTGTAATAGGAAAATATATCGGAAATGGCTTTTCAAAATTACATGCTTTAGTATCACATTTGCAATGGTACGGTTTATAACAATAGCGATTGATGGTGCAGCCGCTTCTGGAAAAACAACAACGGCACGTTCTATAGCATCATTGCATAATTTTATGATGGTATCTACTGGATTTTACTATCGCATTATTACAGCAGCATTGTTGAATATAGGGATTTATAGTGATCAAGAAGAAGAAATAGAAGACTTTTTGTCATCATCAAAATTAAGTACAATGCTGGTTGGGAATGATTCATATATGATTTTGAATGGACAGTCATATACCGAAGAATCTTTGCGGGAACCATCGATCAATGAAAATGTTGCATTGTTTTCTGCCATTCCAGTTGTTCGGAAGTTTTTATTTTCATATCAACGTTCTCAAGTTGATTTTGCTAAAGAAAATAATTTCAATGGCATTGTTATGGAAGGACGGGATATTACTAGTGTAATATTGCCTGATGCTGATTTAAAGTTTTTTCTTGAAGCCGATCCAAAAGAACGTGCAGCTAGACGGCATGAAGATGCCGAATCAGATTGTGTGAGTAAACGTGATATTGCAGATGCTGAGAGGACATTGTGCAATGATGATGTTGAAAAGATTGACACTGGCAAAAATGATTTATCTGCAGTAGTTGAACATATTTCATCGCGTATCAGGGAAATACTGCAGTAATGACCTTTTTAATGATAAAAATTACGATTTAGATTGTATGATATAAAGTATAGTGAATATGGACGATATTCGACAGTATGTTATAAACAGATATTGACTCGTTGTTATTTGTTACTACCTGTTTATGCTGTACATTGTTGCATGGGGAGTGTGTATCCGATGAAATGCGATGTTGAGTGTTGTATGGTTGCTGTATGTCTGGGGTTACGTTTATATTGGCATTAGCCATTATCGGTGCATTTTTTGTCGCGTTTAATAACGGAGCGAATGATATTGCCAATGCCTTTGCATCAGCGGTCGGATCAAAAGCATTAAAAATAAAACATGCACTCGTTATTGCAGCATTTTTAAATGTTTGTGGTGCTGTTTTATTAGGAGCTAATGTTTCAAAAACATTGGTTGATGGTATTGTTAATGTACGATGTTTTCATGACATGCATGTTTATATTGCTGGCATGATTAGTTGTATGTTGGCAGCAGGGGTATTTATTTTTTTATCAACGCATACAGGGTTACCAGTAAGTTCGACACATGCCATTGTTGGTGGTATGATCGGTATTGCACTTGTTATTGGCAGTTATGATGCTGTCAATTGGGCATCACTTGGAATATTGGTTGTGTCATGGATGTTAACGCCATTTTTATCGGCGATGTTATCATTCAGTGTGATCAAATTGATCAGGTTGACGATATATAGTGGTGGTCGAGATCGTATTATGCAGCGTGCATGCGACTGGATACCATTGTTCACAACAATGATGGTTGCTGCTGTTGTCATTGCAATAATTCACAGTACGAAATATTGGTCAGTTTGTGTCAGTTGCAGGACAATTGGAATGTTGATGTTATTGTCATTGCCCGTGCTATATATGCTTTTCAAGGTAGTGACACAACATCTTGCAAGACGATTTCATACACGAGAATTTGGGGTAGAACATGTGTTCAGGCGGTTTCAGGCAGGAATATCATGTTTAATAGGGTTTGCTATTGGATCAAATGATGTTGCGAATAGTGTAACGCCAGTAGTAGCAATTTATTTTGTAACGAAATTGGGCAGTATACCAAATTCATTTGCAGGACATGACATTCCGTTATGGTTACTTGCATTTGGTGGTCTTGGAATGTCGATAGGTGTGCTATCGCTTGGACATAAAGTGATAGGGACATTGGGACATAATATAACATTATTGACAAATTCTAAGGGGTTCGCTGTAGATTTTTCTACAGCGATAACAATTATTATAGCATCCGTATTTGGAATGCCTATTAGTTCAACACATGCTGCTACAGGGTCTGTAATCGGTGTGGGATTAGAAAAAGGATTTCGTGGGTTGAAATTGCCCACAATCATTAAAATTTTTATTGCATGGTTGATTACTGTTCCGATGTCGGCATTGTTGACAGTCGCGATCTTTTTTATCATACGTTATGCTGTAAGTATGATACTATAGCGTAATGAATGAATATTGTGCAGATGTAATAACGACGAGTATATTTGATGATCCTCTGCTATATAAAATCCCGGAGAGTCTTCGTGTATCTGTCGGTTCGATCGTAAAAGTTCCATTTGGAAGAACTTATGTATTAGGAATAGTTGTTTCTGTACGATATGTTGATATTACAACAATAGAATTTCCGATAAAGGATATCAATAGAGTAGTATATGATAATATTGTTCTTGGTGAAGATGTAATCGCACTAATAAAATGGATGCATATTTATTATGCAGCAACGATGAAATCATTGATAGAAACCGTTCTTCCGTCATCGATACGCAATGAAATGCCTGCTCGCAAAGAACTGTTTTTGTCAATATCAAAAGAGCTGACATATGATGAAACGGAAAATTTAAAACGGCGTTCACAAAAACAATATGAAATTTATGACATGGTCAGACAATCATCTGTCCCGATAAAAAAAAGTGATGCTGTCGCGATATCATCATCTGCATGTCGTGCTCTTATAGAAAAGTCATATTTATCAGTGATAACGTATGATATTTGTCGTTCATTTAATA